>JACRGX010000055.1 GCA_016212185.1 Nitrospirota bacterium | reverse complement strand
GGAATAAGGCTCAATGCCCAACCGGATAATAAGCCGGATGCGAATAAAAAAAGCGCTATAAGCCAATTTGGAAATAATTTAAGGTATTTTTCCAGATAATTTTTCATGCCTTTGTCAGCATTTATCCCGCTTCCCTATCTCTTCTGCAAGGCGCGCTGTAATGTCTCTGAGCCTTGCGGCGAGCATATTGAAGATTGAGAAGGCTATTTCAGGATTTTTCTTTATAAATGCCTCAAAACCTTTCTTGTCTATTACCAGAAAATTTGTATCTTCAATCGTCTCAACAGTCGCTGACCTCGGTTCATGAGAGACTATTGCCATTTCGCCGACACACTGGGGAGGTCTGAGCACAGCGATAAAGCCGCTTTCTTTTGCGCCCCCTTTTTTTACACCCACGCTACCCTCCACAATGAGGTACAACGAATCACCCTCGTCCCCCTCTTTAAATATTACAGTGCGTCCCGGATAGCTGGTTTCCTTTGCAATACCGGCTATAGATAGAAGATTATCAAGGGAGACATCTTTGAACATATCCACCTTATTGAGAAATAGCATCTTTTCTATTGTGGTCAGCATAAAATTATAAAATTAAACTATATCAAACCTCTTCAGCATGGCAAGGTTTTTTTGGGCAGTCTCTCTGACATTCGGATCGTCGTGGTCTTTGTTCGCCGTGAAGATATGAAGAAACCTATCATCTTTCATTTCGCCAAGATCATGGAGCGCAAAAAGCCTCTCCATAACATATCCGTTCTCCGCGGTTTCCATTAAAACAGGCTCTATTGACGATATTTCAAAATCATAGCCCTCGCTGATGATTTTTATTTTTTCCTCTGCCGGAATGTTATCAAATATCAGCATAAAGTATTTTCTAATCTCCGAAGGAAGCATGGTCTCCAGGGCCTCAAGCGCGCAATCCTTGGTTTTTTTTGCAGCGCTTTCAAGCGATTCGCCGAGCGCAGAGATGCCTTGCTTCTCGTCAACTAATTTAATCAGCGCAAGCAGGATTTTCTTGTGTGTTTTAAGCTTTTCGCGCATAAGAAGCCTGTATGCCTTGCATACATCAGGAGAATAATTTGACGCCATGTAATAATCCATATATAAGAGTTTTAATGCCGACTCAATGTGCTCTTTTAAGCAGCATAATATCTTTTCTGCTGAAAGCACAGGCGCATTTTTAGCGCCAGCAAGTTTTAAAAATGCCTTTATTGCTTCAAGCCTTATCCTTTCATCCCGGTCATGCAGATATGCGGCCAATATGTTTGCCGCTGATATGTCTCCGATGTCGCCAAGTATGGAAAGCAAAGGCAGCGCAATGCTGTAGGGCTGCGGCCTTTCTGAAAGATATGCGCTTATGTGCGGTAAGGCATTTTGCCCATAATTAATAAGCGTCTCATAAACAACTGTTGAAAATCTTTCATCAGGGAGCAATGGAATAATATTTGGAATATTATCGTTGTCTTTAATGCCGCCTATGGCAAGGATGGCATTTTTTACAATCTCCTCGTTGCCGCTTTTAAGCAGACCGGCTAAATATCCGCCGTAAGATTCAAGCTTGAACTCCCGGAATTCCCAGACGAGCAGCGCCGCGCATATCCGGTCAGCTTCTTTTTCTGAAGAGATAAGTCCGTCAAGAAAATCTTTTATTGCAGCCTCTTCCTCGCCGCAGCCGTGCGCCCTTACCAGCATTTTTATAAGGCTGCTCTTTACATAAGGATTTTTTTCGCTTTCAAGAAGCCCTGCAAAATATCCCGGCGCATCCGGAGATATTGCTTGAAAGGTTTCTATAGCCTCAAGCCGTGTGTCAGGATGGTTTATCAGTGCATTAACCTCTTTCATATAGCTTTGATTCACTGACATTTTTATGCTTTTGAGGGCAAGAATTTTAATGGCAGGGGAAGGGTCGCATACAAGACCGGCAACCTGAGACAATGCCTCCTTGGTGCCGATATTAAATAAAACATGGGCTGCAAGCGCCCTCTTTTTTTCATCGCTATTGTCAAGCAGTTCAGTAACAGCATTGATTGCATCTTTTGCTCTAAGCTTTGTCAATGTCTCAAATGAGTATTTTCCGAGATCAACCTCGCCTTGCCTGAGGTTTTCAACAAGTATATTCAGGTATCTCCTCCCAAGCATAAATGACGCAAGAAACCAGATGAAAACAAAGACAAGGGCAGTCATACATATCATCTGTGTGGAAAAAGACCGTATGGCAAATATAAGAAAAATACTGGAGACAACTGCGGCTGCCGGCCTCACTATGCCCTGAATAAATATTCTCGTCTTGCCCCTGACCCTCTCAGGAACAGGGTTAAGCAAAACGCTGCTTACAGTATCGTGTATGGAATAAAGGAAGAGGTCGTTTATCATTTTTGATAATGTGGCTGCAGCAAGGCCGAATTTGATTGTCATGCCGGAAATTGCCAAAAAAATCACGGAAGGGTATATAAGCACCGCAGCAGGGATGCCGAGGGTCTCGATAATTCTGGCTGTAAATAGCATCTGTGTCATAAAGGCCAGAAAAGTCGCTCCTCCCTGAACAAGGCCGAAATACTGGGTGAGTTCGTTAAGCGTATGCATGGAGGAGGCTGCGGCGCCGGCAAATTCAAACTCAATAACGCTGTTTACCAGATATATGGACATGGCCATAACGGCATACGCAATAAGAAAGCTGGAGCCGAAGATGTAGGAGAATCCCTCTTTAATCTGGCCGAGATATTGCCTTAAAGGATTTTCCGCTCCCCTTTCAGGTGTCCTTTCAACACGAAACTTCCTTAACATCAAATAATTTATAAACATCAGGAAGCTGATCAGGATAAATATATTTTCGGCCTGTATTATGCTGACGATAAATTTGATGCTGAGGGCAGACAGGCCGGCTGCCGCAAGCCCGAAAAGCATGATAAGCGGGAAAAGCCTTTTACCCTCCCTTACCGTATATTTGGAATCCGCAATGGTCCAGAACTGTATGATGGTGAGTATGGCCTGCACCTCAACTGCCGCAAACACAAATATAAGGTACGGCGGATATGAGATAAGAAATCTTGAAACAAAAAAAAGTATGCAGAAGAAAATTGAACTTGCTGAAAGAAGCCTTGCCTTGTCAAGCCTGTCCACAAGGGCCGAATAGGCTGTGGATACAACTGCAAGGATTGCAT
>JACRGX010000054.1 GCA_016212185.1 Nitrospirota bacterium | reverse complement strand
CTTCATCCTTCATCCTTTCTCTCTCATCACACATCACGGATTACGGTCTTACTGCTTGCTGCTTTAGTCCTTTCCCTTTCCATCGCCGCTTATCAGAGAAATGCCGTTTGGAAGGATGAAATGAGCTTATGGACAGATGTATTAAAAAAGGCCCCTAAAAAAGCAAGGGCGCTCAATAGTTTCGGGTTTGCAGTGTTAAGCAAAGGAAACTCAAAGGATGCGGTAAACTTTTTTAAACAAGCAATAAAAATTGACCCTAACTATAGCGATGCATATAACAACCTTGGGGTTAGCTTAATAAATCTCGGCGAGTATGAAAAAGCGCTTTCATATATTAAACAAGCAATTAAAATCTATCCCCTTTATGCCGATGCCCACAACAATCTCGCAGTTGCCTTAATGGCTACGGGTAAAGCTGAGACAGCGCTTTCACATGCAGCGTACGCAATAAAAATTAAACCGGGGTATGGAGACGCATATAATACAATAGGCGAGCTGTATTTTCAAAAAGGACAATATAATGACGCATTGTATCATTTTAAAAAAGCCATTGAATTAAATAATTCAGTAGTTTCAAGATATTATAATGCTGCATTAACCCTTGAAAAGTTGAACAGGATTAATGATGCATGTAATTACTGGACAAAATATATAACAATAGGGGAAAAAGAGCCGGACCTAAAAAATGTGTATGAACATATGAAAAACATAAAGTGTCAATAAAAATTTAATGAACCTCCACGCCGCAGAGACGGCGGGGTATCATAAAAATAAAAGTAAATCGTACTTTGTCATTCCCGCTTGTCGGGAATCCTTCAGAAAGATTCTGGACAAGCCAGAATGACAGAAACAAGGAAACCCCATAGCAGAGACTGTGGGGTATTGAAAACTAACTAATAAAATTTCCGGCAGGGGCATTTATTTTTTTACAGAAATGGTGCAAACACGAAGCAATCCTTGTAGTATTGCAGCCTAAATATTCTCCGCCTCGCAGATGTCTTTTACTTTTTTAAGAACAGCCACAGCCTCTTTCCTGTTCAGCTTCTCAATGACAAGCCTGTTGGCTATGACACCTAACACCTTGCCCGGAACCTCATAGTGAATCTCAAACGTCAGCGTCGTTGCCTTTGAATCCCCGCTAAAAAAATATACCTCCCTTATCGGGAATGAGCCTTCCATCTGCATAGCAAATTTCTTATCTTTATGAAACTCCGTAATCCTGCCTTTGCCGTCCATGTTCATGCCGAGCATCCTGTAGGTCCACTCAAATGTCATGCCTGCTTTGACTGTCTTGGTGGATAAATTCCTCACATCCACAAGGCTTGTCACATACCTGGTCCAATTTTCGGGATTTGTGACATAATCAAAAACCTTGCCTACAGGCGCGCTTATTTTTACAGACATGGATATCTTTGATGTAAGTTCCTGCGCCGGTTTTTCCTCTTCGGCTTCTTCGGTCTTTAATTTGTTCATCAGTTCCTGCACCTGAGGCGGCATCATGCCGAGAGAGCCGAGCTTGTCAACTATAAATGAACTGTTCATTATCAGTTTCATTGATACAAGCAGATAGCGTTTTTTAAACGGGTCTTTCATGGTCAGTATTTCTTTCAGCTTGCCCATATAAAAGCTCCGGTAGCAGTCAATAATAGCCCAGTCAACCGCCTTAAGGCTCATCTTTTCAGGCTTGATGACAGGATCAATGAGATTGTATTTCCTGTAATCCTTAGTTGCGATATAAGGAAGAAGCTCTTTGTACATATCTGCATAAGGCCACGGCGCAAGGGCCAGATAATGAGCAAAATCCGGATTGTAGATTTTGGACAGCTTGAGCGTCTTTGCCACGGACTTTTTGGTTTCATGGGGGAAACCCAGCAGAAAGCTCGTTTCAGTAATCATGCCGTGCTCATGTATAAGCCTTATTGCATCCAGCCCTATCTCTACCTTTACATCCTTTTTAATGAGGTCCAGCGTCTCCTGATCCGTGGCCTCAACCCCGATGTATATATGAATAACGCCTGCCTTTTTATACTTCCACAGCAAGTCCTTGTCCCTTACAATATCCTCTGCCCTCGTCTCCATCAGAAGGTATATTCCGAGGTCTTTCTCTATCAATAAATCCAGCAGTCTCTCCCACCGGGCCCTGTCATGTGTGGGATGTTCGTCAGGGATTAGGAAGACATTAACGCCGTATGTCTTCGCCAAATGCTCTATCTCCTTGACTGCGCTTTCAGGGGTCCTTCCCCTCCAAGACTGGTGCCAGAATTTCTGCTGGGAGCAGAATGTACAGTCATGGCTGCAGCCTCTTGATGTGCTTACAGAGCCGAGCCTGCTTTTGGGTATGACAAAATACCTGTAATCCTTCCATTCCACAAGGTCCCATGCAGTAGGGAGCTTATCCAGATCCTGAATAAACTGCCTCGGCGGGGTTGCCGTGATTTTTTGCCCGCTTCTGTAAGCTATCCCTTTCACATCCGCGGGGTCTCCGCCTTTGCTAAGACAAAGGAGGAGTTCTTTAATGGTCTCCTCTCCCTCTCCCCTTACCACATAATCAACAAACTTGTTTTCAAGCATTTCTTTATACATAAAATGAGGGTGCACCCCGCCTATGATTGTAGTAATGCCGGGTTTTATCTCTTTTGCAGTCTTTAGAATCTCAAGGGCGTCAAAAACAGTTGAGGTTATCGCAGTAGCGGCAACATAGTCAGGTTTTTCTTCCGAGATTTTCTTTTTAATCTCTTTGAAGCCATGGCGCTTTGTCATGGCATCGTATATGACAGGCTCAAAACCCGCCTCCCTGACAGCACCGGCAAGATAAACAAATGTAAGCGGCACCCAATGTCCTGCCACTTCAACAACTCCGCAGTGGTAAGGCGGTGTTATAAAAAGTATTTTCTTTTTCATCTGACCTTCCTTACAGATTATTATGCCACATCAGTCTGCTTTTTTATATCCTTTACCCTTCTGTTAATCTTAAGCCAGATATAAGCGCCAATGCCTACAAAAACAAAGGCCAGGACATGCTTTACAAGCAGGGCGGGTATCTGATTTTTGCCGGCGGCATTGGCCCACTCAAATTCCGTATAAAAAATCGTCCTCGGCACACCCCCGATGATTATCCAGACAAGGGAAAATCTTGCAAGCTTTGTTGCGCTGTTATAAATCCTAAGGAAATACTCCGTCGTCTCCTTGGTCTTTATTGCAGAATCATAACGCCTGACTATAACCCAGACGACAATCCCGCTTGCCATAAGCAATGCAGTGGCAACATCATGGAAATAATTATTCATCATGATAAGCACGCCGAGAAATGGGCTCATTTTTTTATTTTACCTGTTTTGCGCCATATATTTCATGCATTTTTCATTTTCGCCCGCGCATATTCCTTAAACGCCCTGCCCTGAGGATACTGTATCATCCATGAAGTAATATGGCTCATGGGAAATCCCTTCAGCGAAATCCGGCACATCCTGCTTAATATTTTAGGTATATCAAAAAGGTCTGCTCGCAGTTTTATGATTGCGGCTTCCCTCTCGGCAGGGGACATTGAAGGATGCTCAAAAACCGCATGATTGCCGTCAAACCTGTCCCAGTCAAGCCCCCTGATCAGATACGGCTCATACATTTCATAAAGTTCTGTCCCGGGGAAAGGCGTTGTCATTACAGGATGCGCAGCAACCTTAAGCTCATCGCATAATTTCATTATACCTTCAAAGTCCTCCCTCGTATCCCGTCTTCCGCCAACCATGATAAACAGCATGACCTCAATGCCGTAATCCCTGATTTTTTTAATTGCATCTCTTCTCTCCCGGCCCTGCTTTGTCACTGCCTTGTACTCCTCAAGGCTGAATATATTGTTTGACTCCCATCCAACAAGCACTGCCGTAAGTCCTGCCCTGCGTGCATTTGTAAGGAGTTCATGCGAATGCGGATGCTGGACTGACCTGATATCGCCTGAGCCAAACCACCATTTGCCCTTTACATTTTTAGCCATCTCTTTGTAAAGTTCAATCGTCTTCTCTACATTCACGCCCCATATGTTGTCGTCAATGCCCCAGAACAGCCTCCATTTACTGTTGGCAACTTCTTCAACCACTTCCCTGACAGGCCTCATCCTGACCTTGCCGCCAAAAAATTTATGCACTGAGCAAAAAGAACAGCTAAAGGGACAGCCCCTTGAGGTTTGGAAATAACCGTATACATACTTTGTATTCCAGAGATTTGTAACAGGCCGGGGCAGTCCGGCAAGGTCAGGGAATTCTCCATGATATACGGGTTTTAATTTGCCTTTTTCAGCATCATCAAGCAATTCCTTCCAAACATTCTCCGCCTCGCCAAGCACAATGGAATCCGCATGCTCCCCTGCCTCATCAGGCAGGGCAGTGACATGTATTCCGCCCAGCACAACTTTTTTCCCCGCTGACCTGAGCCTGTCTGCCATTCTAAAGACCCATGGGGACTGTGGAGTCAGTACTGTAAACCCCACTAAATCCGCATTGACATTATCAGGGCTAAACTCTTCTTTGTTGGCGTCAATCAATTCAACCTCTGTGCCGGGTTTTACCTGATATGTAAGTCCTGTCAGATATTCAAGGACAGGCGGTGCAATGGGCAGTCCCTTGGACATCTGCCCCTTTTCACCAAACGGAGGAGATACAAGCAGGAGTTTCATTTTATAATAATTTAGCAGATTAAGCTATATTTTGAAAATACCCTGTTCGATGAACTGCTGAAATGCTATAATTTAACGTCCCTTAAAGAATACCTCACAGAGGGATAATTTTTAGAACTATTAAAATTAAACTGCCACTTCTTGGGGTGAAGATGTCTAAGGCGTTAGTTCATATTTTTTTAATTGCCATTATTGGCATCCTTGCTTACTCAAATACCTTCAACTGTCCTTTCCATTTTGATGATGACTTTTATATTACGAAAAACCCGATAGTCAGAGACCTTAATCTCTTCACAGAGCTATCTGAGGCTAAAAAGTTCCAGAGCAGCTATTGTTACAACACGCTAAAGATGCGGTACATGGGGCTGCTAACCTTTGCGCTGAATTATAAGCTGCACGGACTTGATGTAACAGGTTATCACATTGTTAATCTCACAATCCATATCATAAACGCCATTTTGGTTTACTGGCTTGTCCTTCTGACGTTCAAAACTCCTTTTTTCAATTTTCATCCTTCATCCTTCATCTTTCAACCTTCATTAATTGCTTTGTTCTCTGCCCTGCTCTTCCTCTCCCACCCCATTCAGACACAGGCAGTTACTTACATTACCCAGAGGTTTGCATTGCTTGCTGCAATGTTCTACCTCCTATCACTGGTCTTGTATGTGAAATGGAGAATACAGAAGTCAGAATTCAGAAGTCAGAATGAACCTGTCATTGCGAGGAGTCAGGAGAATCAGGACGAAGAAGCAATCCCAAAAGGTGAGATTGCTTCTTCCCGAAGGGTCGGGAATCGCAAAGACATGCATCCAAAATCATGCATCTGGTATCTGACATCTGTCCTTTCCGCCGTCCTTGCCATGAAGACTAAGGAGATTGCCTTCACACTTCCGATTATCATAACGCTTTATGAATTTAGTTTTTTCTCTCTGAACTCTGAATGCAAAATCCCTCCTCACCCCCCTTTATCAAAGGGGGGGATGGGGGGATTTTTACGCATCAGGCATTACGCGTCACGGTTTCTCTATCTCCTGCCTTTTCTTCTTACAATGCTGATAATACCCTTGAGTTTAATGGGTACACATAAACCTGACGGCGGCTTAGTAAGCAATATAGATGACGCTTCAAGGGCTATTTCATCCATGCCGCGGTTGCATTACCTTTTCACAGAATTCCGTGTGATAGTCACATATATTAGACTCCTTTTTGTTCCAATAAACCAGAACCTTGATTATGATTATCCGGTTTATAATTCCTTTTTCAATCCAAATGTGTTCCTGTCGTTTCTGTTTTTATTGTCTATTTTCGGACTTGGGATTTATCTGTTTTATTGTTCTAAAAATCCCCCTTCATCCCTGCCTACCGGACAGGCAGGCCCCTTTGACAAAGGGGGAATAAAAGGGGGTTGTTCACTGTTCACTGTTCACTATTCACGCCTCACTGCCTTTGGCATTTTCTGGTTCTTTATAACCCTGTCTGTTGAGTCAAGCATTATACCGACGCTGGATATAATCTTTGAGCACAGGCTATATCTGCCAAGCATTGGCGCAGTAATCGCCTTTGTATCCGCCGTCTTTTATTTCATTCCTTATCTTTCATCCTTCAACCTTCAACCTTCATCCTTTCTCTCTCATCACGCCTGCCTACCGGACAGGCAGGCATCACGTATTACGGTTTTGCTGTTTGCTGCTATCATTATCGTCTTTTCAATTGCTGCCAATACAAGAAATATTGTCTGGCAAAGTAATGTTGCCATATGGGATGATGTCATCAAAAAATCCCCCCACAAGGCAAGAGGGTATAGTAATATAGGCAAGATTTACCTTGAGGCAGGGTTTAATGATAAAGCAATAAAGCATCTACAAATTGCCTTGCAACTGAATCCAAATAACGCCACAGCACATAATAACATCGGTGTTGCTTATAATTACAATAACAATCCCGACAAAGCCATAGAACATTATCAGGCTGCAATAGGACTTAATACGGAATATGCAGAGGCGCACTTTAATCTCGGCGTTTTGTTTCTTGCAAAATGTGAGGAGGAAAAGGCACGCGAGGAATTTGAAACAGCCTTACGTATAAACCCTGACTATTATCAAGCCAGACAGTTTTTAAAATATGTATCTAATTAATATGGAATAAATGGAGCTGTACCAGTTTAAAATATGCAAGTAGAATCAACATCTGTCAAAACAGATTTCCTGTATAAACCAGCAGTTCATCTCCTGCTGATTGCTATTATCGGCATAATTGCCTACTCCAACACATTCAACATACCATTTCATTTTGATGACGCATCCAATATTGTAGAAAATCCTGCCATTAAAGACCTCCGGTACTTTTCAGAACCATCAAAGGCAAAAGCATTCCCTTTATACGACACTTTTAAAAACAGATTCATAGGCTTCCTCACATTTGCGCTGAATTATAGACTGCACGGCATTGATGTCACAGGCTATCATGCAGTCAATCTCATAATCCATATCATAAACGCATTGCTTGTGTACTGGCTGGCGCTGCTGACATTCTTTAGAGTGGCAAAGTGGCAAAGGGACAAAGTGGCAGAGGGGCAGGATGCACCGT
>JACRGX010000053.1 GCA_016212185.1 Nitrospirota bacterium | reverse complement strand
TCGGGACGTTCTAACCAGCTGAACTACCACCCCATAAAAATTAATTTAAAAAAACTTCACTGCATCAACCCTGCGACCTTCCCGACAAGTCGGGACGTTCTAACCAGCTGAACTACCACCCCTCATAGAAACAGTTAACAGTTATCAGTGAACAGTTGTCAGTTAAAAAATTAAAAAACAACTTTCAGTTTTGCTATTCACTAACTACTGTTCACTATTCACTGTTTAAAAATGGTAGGCGGAACAGGGTTTGAACCTGTGACCCCAGCCTTGTAAGGGCTGTGCTCTCCCAACTGAGCTATCCGCCCAAGATTCCATTGAACAGTTATCAGTAAATAGTTGTCAGTTAGAAACAAACAATTTATTAGAACACCTTACTGCTCACTATTTACTGCAGTAATATATCATACCAGATAACGATATATTTTTGAAGACGTGTGTATTTTCAAGCCTTGACACAGTTGTCTTTGTATTTCAATTTTATTCCTCAAAATAAGGATAAATTTTCTGCTCTTTTGTGATATTAAGATTGTAAACATACCAGTTTCTTAAAACATCTCTAACCTCACCAATCATTTCTATGTTCCAATCAATACTTGTATTTGTCGGGTTTAATATTTTGATTAAATTAAAAATAGCATTGTCTACAAAATCCTGTCTTTCAATTTGAGAGCGATTTAGATTTTTCATATACCCTCCTTTTCTTAATATGCCAACTAATAGAATTATTTCTCTTTCTCTCTCTTAAACCCAATCTTCGGGCGCTTCTTTTCCGAAGGATTCATGAGCGCACGGATTGCATCAAAAATCATACGGATTTCATCATCATGTTTTTCAATTTTTCTTTCAAGCTCATTAAATTTATTGGCGAGTTCTTTATGTGTGGAGAGTATTTGTCTCAGTTTTACAAATGCTCTCATAATTGCGATGTTTGCAAGTATGGCTGTTTCACTATTAAGAACAGTAGCCAACATTGCAACGCCTTGCTCAGAAAAGACATAAGGTTGATAACCACCGAGGTGCTTACGCGATGGTATCGCATTTTGCGATACCATACTATCAATCTCTCGTTCATTTAATTGAAACATAAAGTCTTTAGGGAATCGTCGTATATTTCTTTTAACCTGTTCTCTTAATCTAATCGGCTTAACGCCATAAAGCTCTGCTAAGTCCTTATCAAGCATAACTTTTTGTCCCCGAATCAGAAATATTTTCTGCTGGATTACTTCAACCGGAATGATTTCATTCATGATTGTCCCCTTTTAAAAAAGCTGTTTCAACCGTTCAAAATTCAGAATTCGTTACCATAAAAGAAAATATCATACGCAAAGACAACAGTAAACCGCAACATAAAAACCACTAAACCTTGCATCTTATATCAAAAATCTTGTATGCTTTTTGAAACAGGGGTCAAGCGGCCAAGGATTCAAGTGGTCAAGTGAAAACCTTCGTATGCACTTGCATTGCATATCAGTTCACTGGAATCCATGAACCCTTGAATCCATGAACCCTTATTACTATGCTAAAGCCATCAGAACAGCTTGAGATTATCAAAAGGGGGAGCGTTGAGATTCTGCTTGAGGCAGACCTCATAAAAAAACTTGAGCGCTCGTACAAGATAGGCAAGCCCCTTAAGATAAAAGCGGGCTTTGACCCTACCGCGCCTGACATTCATTTAGGCCACACAGTCCTGCTTGAAAAGATGCGCCAGTTCCAGGACCTGGGGCATGAGGTTGTTTTTTTAATAGGCGATTTTACGGGAATAATCGGCGACCCTACGGGAAGAAACGAGGCAAGGAAACCGCTTACAAAAGAAGACGTAGACCGGAATGCTGAGACCTACAAAAAACAGGTATTTAAAATCCTGGACCCCAAGAAAACCCAGATACGATTTAACAGCGAATGGTTCGTCAGGATGAACGCAATGGATGTGGTAAAGCTCGGGGCAATGGAGACAGTCGCAAGAATGCTTGAGAGGGAAGACTTTAAAAAGAGGTTCAAAGAAAATCACCCGATAAACATTCTTGAATTTTACTATCCGCTGTTTCAGGCATATGACTCAGTTTTTTTAAAGACAGATATAGAACTTGGCGGCATTGACCAGAAATTCAATCTCCTGATGGGAAGGTCTATGCAAAAGCAAATGGGCATGGAAGAGCAGGCGCTTGTCCTGATGCCGCTTCTTGAAGGGCTTGACGGCGTGAATAAAATGAGCAAGAGCCTTGGAAATTATATAGGCATTACCGATTCCCCGAAAGACATGTTCGGCAAGATAATGTCCGTAAGCGATACAATGATGCTCAGGTATTATGAACTTTTAAGCCGTATACCTGTGGCAGAACTTCAGGCTCTTAAAAAAGGCATTGAAGACGGCTCAGCGCATCCCAAAAAAGCTAAGGAGGCGCTTGCTCTTGAGATTGTTGAGCGGTACTGGGGCAAGGAGCAGGCATTAAAAGCAAAGGAAGAATTTGAGCATATTTTTAAGGAAAAGGGTGTGCCTGATGAAATTCCCGCATTCAATCCCGAATGGGAAGACGGTGAAATCTGGCTTCCAAAACTGATGAAACTTTCAGGAATCGCCGCCGGCACAGGCGAAGCAATAAGGCTTATTAAACAGGGCGGCGTAAGCATCAACGGGAAAAAATGGGACGACCCTGATAAAAAACTTCCTCAGGGAGAGTATTTGATAAAGGCAGGGAAGAGAAGGTTTTTAAAGGTTAGCTCTGTCAACTCTACTTAACCTCCACATCCTCTGCCGCAACTGCCATATCTATCACCAGTATTTCAGGCGCATTTTTTTCAAAAAGCAAATTTGCAAGAGGCTGTGAAATGCTCCTGTATTTAAGCGTTGCCTCAACTTTTACCGGAGAAGCTGCATCAGGAGGTATGATAAAGAAGAATTTTTCTATTACAAATCCCTTCGGAGGAATCCTGTAATCATAAAGCACTCTGTCTGCAAGCGCGGGATTCAGCACCGGCTTGCCCTTTTCATTGCCAAGCTGTGTGTGATATAAAACTGCATTTTCATCAAGACTGCCGTTCTTATCAATCTCTCCTGACCTGAAGACTGTCTTGCCTTTCGCATCAGTAATTTTCACATCAAGCCACATCTGCCTTACCTCGGTAATGCCGGTAGGAAGATAATGCCCTGCCCCGGAATTTGTTACCTTAACCTTGACCTGCGAAAGAGCGCCTTTATTATAAGCACTATCTTTAATGATTTCTAAATCAGCGGCATTTTGCAGCCGTTCAACAGCCATTTTTGAATGAACTTCACTGCCCAGAAGCTTTGTGACAATTGCATTTCCGCCGACAAAATAATGTGTGCTGATATGCGGCCTGTCAGGCCCGTTGTCAGCATCCTTTCCCGGATTGTCAGGCCTTGCGGTCTTGCCGGTCGCAGGAATCCCGGGTCTTTGCCTCATGTGGCAATCCTGACAGTTTACTGTTGTTTCAGGGTTCCCTGTATTGTACGGGCTGTTTTTCCATTCTTCATAGGTCATTTCAATCGGCACCTTGTTTGCAGCGTGAGAGACATTATGGCAAAGCCCGCAAAATTCCGACTTAGTATGCAGTTCTGAATATTTTGTCGGATGAAAATCCGACTCAGCATCTTTCAAAGGACCGAGCATTGTGGAAGGGTTATCCATTCCGCCTCCGGGTTCCACTTCGTAGCCTGCGTCTCCGATATGTTTTACCTCGTTTATGTTATGACACCAGTTGCAGAAAATACCCTGAGCCGGAAGCGCCGCAAGCTTGTCATAATCATCCTTAGGCGAGTTTATTGAATCAGAACGGAAGCCGAGCGGAGTATGGCATTTTACGCACGCCTTCATCTCAAGGAGTTCGCCTTCTTTACTGACCTCTTTGATAAACAGCTTGGTGGCTGCCCTCCACACAGGGTCGGTAAAAGCCTTGCTGTGCATGGAGCCGCTCCATTGTTTATATTTTTCAGAATGGCACTCGCCGCAGACAGAAGGCTCTATAAACTGGCTAATCTGCACCTTTTTAAATTCAAAGGCCTTGCTTTTCAAAGGCGCCTGTTCTTTTTTTTCAGCAGTCTTTTCAGGGTTTTTTATCTTTTTGCTGTTTTGTGCAAGAAATTCAGCAATCTTTTCAGCCTGCTCCAGCGTAATCGCACCGCCTGAGCGCCTTGCCATCCTCTTTGTCGTTCTTTTCCACTCCTCAAGGGTTTTGATTTTATTTAATGCAGGCTCGGAGGAATGACACATATCGCATTTTTTCTCAAAAAGTTTATTGCCTTCATCAGACGAGGCAAAGGAAAGCGATGCAATAAAAATAACTGTTAATAACACAAACAAGGGTTTTTTCATAAAGTTTATAGTCTAATTATCAATTCAATTTTTCCTATTGTCAAGAAAATCACATAAAGGCAGAAAATGCATCGGATTATGCCGGAAAGGAATGGTGTAGGTTTTGGCTGTTTCTGTTTTTCTTTTCCCCTGCTGTGATATAATACTCCATTAGAAATTCTAACAAATCACAAACTCACCGCAAAAATGAATAAAAAGATTAAAAAACTCCCTGACAGCAAAGGACATTTTAACGGATACGGCGGCAGGTTTGTCCCTGAGACGCTTATGCCTGCGCTTATTGAGCTGGAGCAGGCGTATAAAAAATGTAAAAAAGACAAAGGGTTCCTCTCAGAGCTGGACCTGCTTCAAAGGACTTACATAGGAAGACCCACGCCGCTTTATTTTGCCCGGATGCTCACTGAAAATTTAGGCGGGGCAAAAATCTATCTAAAACGTGAAGACCTCTGCCACACAGGCGCTCACAAGATAAACAATGCATTGGCGCAGGCGCTTCTTGCCAAGAAAATGGGCAAGACCCGTTTAATTGCCGAGACAGGCGCAGGACAGCACGGAGTTGCCACTGCGACAGGCGCCGCGCTTGTGGGGCTTGAATGTGAGATATACATGGGCAGTGAGGATATGAGACGGCAGTCCTTGAATGTGTTCAGGATGAGACTGCTTGGCGCAAAGGTCACAGAGGTCACTACCGGCTCAAAGACATTAAAAGATGCAATAAGCGAATCATTAAGAGACTGGACAACAAATGTGCGCAATACCCATTATATTTTAGGCACTGTGTTTGGTCCGCATCCGTATCCTAGAATGGTAAGGGATTTTCAATCGGTGATTGGCATTGAGGCGCGTAAGCAGATATTAAAGGCTGAGAAAAAATTGCCCGATTGTCTGATTGCCTGCGTGGGCGGAGGGAGCAATTCCATCGGTTTGTTCTATGCTTTCCTTACGTCTCACGTCTCACCTCTCATGTCTTACGTAAGAATGATAGGCGTGGAGGCAGGCGGGCAGGGGATTGAGTCGGGCCTGCATGCGGCGCGTTTTGCAGGCGGCTCCCTCGGGGTATTTCAGGGCTGTAAGAGTTATCTGCTTCAGGACGATGACGGGAATGTGCTTACGACACATTCGGTATCAGCAGGGCTTGATTATGCCTCAGTAGGTCCTGAGCATTGTTACATGAGAGACCTGAAGAGGATTGAATATACATATGCCACAGACGATGAGGCGATGAATGCATTTGAACTTTTAAGCAGGACAGAGGGCATTATCCCTGCGCTTGAATCAGCGCACGCAATTGCAGAAACAGTTAAGGTTGCACCGGCAATGCCGAAGGACTCTATCATCATAGTTAATCTCTCCGGCAGGGGAGACAAGGATGTGCAGGAAGCCGCAAGGATAAAGGGGATAACGCTTTAAATAAAAATTGTTCAAGATTGTTTAAGTAGTTCAAATTGTTCAAAGTTGTTAAACATAGTTCAAATTCATTATGACTAAAATTGAAAAGACATTTAAAAAACTAAAACAGCAAAATAAAAAAGCCCTTATCCCATACATTATGGCTGGCGACCCTTCGCTTGAGGCAACAAAAAAATTTGTCGCTGAGATGGAAGAGGCAGGGGCTGATATTATTGAATTAGGCGTTCCGTTTTCAGACCCGCTTGCAGACGGCCCTACGATACAGAGGGCAGGTGAAAGGGCGATGAAGCAGGGTGTAACTCTCAGGAAAACTCTGTCGCTTGTTGAAGGGATAAGGCAGACTACGCAAATTCCGTTAATCCTTATGACTTACTACAATCCTGTTTTTAAATACGGCATTAAGGCATTTGTCAGTGAGGCGGTAAGGGCCGGCGTTGACGGAGTGATAATCCCTGATTTAATCCCTGATGAGGCAGGGGACTTTATACGCATTGCAAAAAAACACAAACTTGATACAATATTTCTCCTTGCGCCTACGAGCACCGAGGACAGGGTCAGGAAAGTGGCAAAGGCGTCAATGGGCTTTATATACTATGTTTCAATTACAGGCATTACAGGCGCAAGGCTTTCAGTGGATGATTCCATGAAAAATACACTGTCGCTGATAAAAAAGGTTGCGGAGAAACCCGTTGCCGTCGGTTTTGGAATTTCAAATCCTGAGGAGGCGGCTGTAGTTTCAGCGCTTGCCGAAGGCGTTATAATAGGAAGCGCCATTGTCAGGCAGATTGCGGAGGGCAAAGATATAAAAAATTTTATTAAAACCATCAGGGAGGCGATATGAAAATTAAAGTGCTTGGCTGTTCAGGCTCAGAGATGCCGAATTCCCATCCGCCTGCATTTCTGATTGACGGCAGTATGCTTTTGGATGCCGGTACGGTAACCTCATCGCTTACGGAGAATGCACAGAGCAAGATTACTCATATCCTTATAACGCATGCCCATCTGGACCATATAAAGTCTATTCCTTCTCTGGCTGACAATATGCTTGTAAGCAACATAAAACACAAGATTGAAATTATAGGGGTTAAGGATGTGCTGAAGGCATTAAAGGGAAATCTCCTGAATAATTCCATATGGCCTGATTTTACAAATATCCCGTCCCATAAGCCGGTGCTTGGTTTAAGAAGCATTGAGGTGGGGAAAAGATACAGTATTAACGGCTACAGCATTATAGCCGGCAAGGTGAACCACTCTGTTCCGGCTGCCGGTTATATTATCACAGACTCAACAGGCAGGAGGCTTGTTTATACCGGAGATACAGGTCCGGGCGCCAGCCTGTGGACGAGGGTAAATACAGAGACAAAAACTGCTGCAGTGAATGCGCTGATAATAGAAGTGACCTTTCCCAATAAAATGAAGGAGCTGGCAATTATTACAGGGCATCTGACTCCGGCGCTGCTTTTGGGTGAACTTAAAAAACTGAAAAAACTGCCTGAAAAAATCTTAATAACTCATCCCAAGCCCCAGTTCTCAAAAATAATAGCAAAGGAACTCCACCGCCTTAGAATTAAACAGATAACAATGCTCAAAGAAGGAAAGACGTATGTTATCTAAGGCAGCAATGCATTATGCGTTACGCGTCATGCGTAATGAATTAAAGAAAAAACTTACTACTGTTCACTGTTCACTGTTCACTGTTCACTGTTTTTAACATGGCCTGGTTTAAAAAAGAAAAAAGCACAATCCCCAAAAAAGTCAAAGTCCCTGAAGGGCTGTGGGTAAAATGCGACGGCTGCAGGGAGATTGTCTACCGCAAGGAAGTTGAGAAGAACCTTAAGGTATGCCCGAAGTGCAACTACCATTTCAGGATTACGGCAAAGGAGCGCATACCCCTGCTTGTTGATGAGGGCAGTTTCAGGGAAGTCGGTAAAAATCTTATATCTCAGGACCCCCTGAATTTCAAGGATCAGATTCCATACAAGGAAAGGCTCAAGGAGTCCAGGAAAAAGGCGGACATAAAAGAGGCAGTAATTGCAGGCGAGGCATTAATAGGCGGACATCCGGTCATGCTTGTTGTCTTTGATTTCTCTTTTATGGGCGGGAGCATGGGTTCGGGTGTCGGCGAGAAATTTACAATAGCGGCGGAGATTGCGCTTAATGAAGGACTGCCGTTGATACTTGTTACCTCCTCAGGAGGCGCAAGGATGCAGGAGGGCATATTGTCCCTTATGCAAATGGCAAAGACATCTGCGGCAATAGCCCGTTTTCAAAAAGGCGCCATGCCGTATATTTCAATACTTTCAGACCCGACATTCGGAGGCGTGACTGCAAGCGTTGCGATGCTTGGCGATATTATTATTGCAGAGCCCAAGAGCCTGATAGGGTTTGCAGGACCCCGTGTCATAGAACAAACCATAAAACAGCAGTTGCCCGAAGACTTTCAAAGGGCGGAATTCCTTCTTCAGCACGGAATGATAGATATCGTTGTAAACCGGAAAGAGCTTAAGCAGACGATAGTAAAACTTTTATCCGTTATCACCGGCGATGTCAGGGCTAAGCAGTGACAAAGTGCTGCAGAGACAACCCCTCAAGCGTTCACCGTTCACACTCTGAGGTTGCCGGCCGGTCAGTCGGCAAGGCGGGTTCCCAGTTCAACGACTCTGTGGATTATCTGTACGGCCTTCAGATGTTCGGAATAAAATTCGGTCTTGAAAACTCCCTCAGGCTGACGGGCATTCTCGGCAATCCTGCAAATTCTTTCCGCACTATCCATGTCGCAGGCACAAACGGCAAGGGTTCTACCTCTGCAATAATCGCCTCGGTTCTTAAGGGAAACGGATTTAAGACCGGTCTTTATACGTCGCCTCATCTTGTAAGTTTTACTGAGAGGATAAGTATAAACGGGTATCTGATTCCCGAACACGAGGTAATCAGGCTTACGTCTTATATCCGGGATGTCATAGCAAATACCGGTATGAAGCCGACCTTTTTTGAATTTGTCACTGCAATGGCGTTTTATTATTTTGCATCCAACGGGGTTGAGTGGGCTGTGATTGAGACAGGCATGGGCGGAAGACTTGATGCCACAAATGTCATTCTGCCTGAGGCAAGCGTCATAACGAATATCGGCATTGAACATGTTGAATTTCTTGGTGCAAGCATTCCTGAGATTGCCTCTGAAAAGGCAGGCATCATAAAGCCTGCCGTGCCTGTGGTGACAGCAGTAACTCAGCCTGAGGCGCTGAAGGTTATTAACGACAGAGCACGTGATTCAGGCTCAGATGTGCATTTGTATGGAAGGGATTTTGAAGGCGCGATTATTTCAATGGATGAAACACACATAGAATTTGATTATAAAGGCTATAAAAATTATAACGGGCTGTCCCTGCCCCTTGCCGGAAAACATCAGATTTATAATGCCTCGCTCGCCTTAAGGGTATGCGAAATCCTGATGCAAAAGGGCGTTATGATAAATGAAGCGGCAATTTACAGCGGGCTGGCAGGACTTAATTTTGAAGGCAGGCTTGAACGGGTATCTCAAACGCCTCCGGTAATCCTTGACGGCGCCCATAACCCTGAGGCGGCAAAATTGCTGGCATTGACAATGAAAGAGCTTTTCCACGGCAAAAAAATTATCACCATAACGGGCATAATGAAGGATAAGGATATTGCGGGGATTTTAAAGCCGCTTGTTGAAATTTCTGAAACAATAATACTTACAAAGCCAAAGGGTGAAAGGGCGGCCTCTCCCGAGAGGCTTAAGGAGTGCGTTGAAAACCTTCAGCTAAGTGGAAATCACAAAACAGTAATGATAACCGGTTCCACTGCAGAGGCGCTTGACCTTGCAAAGGCGATTTGGAAAGAAGGGAATATTATACTTGTGACAGGGTCTTTTTATACCACAGGGGAGGCAAAAGAGGCGCTGGGGCACAAAGGCGTGCTATCGCATTTGAGAGAATGATTAAAAACAGTTATCAGTCAATAGTGAACAGTCGTCAGTTTAAAAAAACAGGATATTACTTATTTGTTCTTTTTTTTCTGTTCACTGCTTACTGTTTTGCTCAGGATGATAATAATGTCAACGTCACTGCGGATCATCTGGAGTATCCGGCAGAAACCAATATGTATATCGCAAAAGGGTCCGTAAAAATAGTTTATGGCGATGCTGTATTAACTGCCGATGAGGCTTATCTGAATAAAACTACCGGTGAAGCTACTGCCATCGGACATGTAGTCTATGAAGATGCAGAGGCTGTTGTAAAGGCTGAAAAGATGGAATTAAATTTCATGACGAGATTTGGCACGCTTTATAAAGGCAGTATTTTTTATAAGTCGCGGAATTACCACATACAAGGCGGAGATGTAAGTAAAACAGGGGAACAAACTTTTTCCATTAACAATGCCACAGCAACGACCTGCGATGCAACTCCTCCTGAATGGTATTTCAAGGGCAGGGATATAAAAATAACACTTCATGAGAGCGTAAAGGCAAAAGATGCGACTTTTTATGTAAAAGGCCTGCCGCTTTTTTACACGCCTTACTTCTGGGCCCCGCTTCTTGAGGAACGCCAGACAGGACTGCTTATTCCACACATTGGATTCAACAATACAAAGGGTTTTATGTATAAACAGGGCTTTTTCTGGGCCATAGAAAAAAACAGGGATGCAACCGTGTACCTTGATTACTTCAGTAAAAAAGGGGTTGGCAAGGGTCTTGATTACCGCTTTATTGAGAGCCCTGAAACCAATGGAGAACTTTGGATGTATCACCTGAGAGACGGCGACCTGAAGAGGGATTTTTTCGAGCTTAAATCTTATTACAATCAGGGGCTTCCTGCCGGCATGTCAGGTTATTCAAAGCTTCATTTTGTAAACAGTTTTGATTATTACAAAAAACTTGAGTCAACTTCTGCAAACAGGATAGGCCTGTCAACATGGCAGTCTGACGTTTTTGGCGTTGGTTCTGAAGAACGGCTGCAAAAATACCTTGAATCGGACCTTCAGTTATCAAAACCTTTTTCAGGAGGGAGGACTTATGTGTTAGGGCAATACAGGCAGAGCCTTGAAGGAAGTTCAAAAGATATTCCCCAGAGCATTCCCGAGGCAGGATTTATTCTTAATACAAGGTCCCGGGGGCCCTTTTCATTAAACATGTCTTTTACAGGCACGAATTTTCAGCGTAAGGAAGGAATGGAGGGGCAGCGGCTTGATATTTACCCCAATGCCTATTTCAGCTATGGAAGGGCCGTCAATTTCACGCAGAAAATCGGAGTAAGGGAGACTGCTTATTTCCTAAAGGCCGAGGGGGAAAATGCAAACAGGGAGCTTTTTGACCTGAGGTCAGGCTTGACAACGAGATTTTTTAGGGATTATGAATCCACGATGCATGCCATTGAACCGTCGCTGGAGTATGTGCATATCCCTGCGGTGGACCATAACGACATTCCGGAGTTTGATTCAATTGATTCAATGCCTCAAACAAGTGATATCGTATATTCTCTGACAAATAGATTTTCAGGCTCTGCATTGGGCAGTTCAGAGGCAAGATTCAGGCTTTCTCAAAGCTACAGCCTGCTTAATGTTGAAAGGCCCTTTGCGCCGGTGCTGGCAGAGGCTGACCTGTCAAGCAAAAAATTGGATATAGATGTCAGCGCATCTTATGATGTTTATGATACAACTGTGACAGAAACCATTGCATCTGTCAATGTCAAAGGCAAGCATGCCTCAGCAGGCATCGGTAAAAATTTCAGGCGCTCAACAAAACTTGACCAGTACTCGGTTGAGGCGGGCATTCACGATTTTTTGAAGGTCAGAGGCAAACCGCTGCCGGTAGACCTCAGCGGCAGATTATGGTATGACGTCAAAGGCGCAGGAGTGCAGGAATTAAACATCAGGACGATATATAAAAGTCAATGCTGGGGTATAACAATTTCATACACAAAGAAACCGTCTGAATACCAGATAACATTCGGCATAGAGTTTAGGGGATTCGGCTCAATAAAGGTAGGGTAAAAGACGTAAAGCGTGATGCGTAATGGGCAATTATTTATTGCCTTTTGCTTCTTCCCACAGCACATCCATCTCGTCAAGGGTCATATCAGAGAGTTTTTTCCCCATCTCCGCCGCTCTCATCTCCATATGTCTGAACCTGTGAATGAACTTGCTGATAGTCTTCCTCAGCGCATCTTCGGGGTTTACCCCGACGAAATGCGAAACCCTGACAAGGACAAAGAAGATGTCGCCAAGCTCATCCTCTATCTCCTTCTGATTTTTTTTGCTGACGGCATTTTTGAATTCCTGAAGCTCTTCATCAAGTTTTTTAAATACATCGTCAACATTATCCCAGTCAAAGCCGACCTTTGATGCTTTATGCTGAAGTTTGTGGGCCATCAATAATGATGGAAGTGTCTTGGGCACTCCCTCAAGCAGGGACTCACGGAGCTTGCCCTCTTTTTTCTTATGCTCTTCCCATCTCAGCAGGACTTCCCTTGAGGTCTTTAATTTATCATCCCCAAAGACATGAGGATGCCGGCCGGTCATTTTTTTTGCAATACCGTCAATAACGCCCCCTGCATCAAATTGCCCCATTTCCTCTGAAAGCCGGCAGTGAAAGACTATCTGAAACAAAAGATCTCCGAGTTCTTCCTTTATTTTTTCAGGGTCGTTTTCATCAAGGGCTTCAAGAAGTTCGTAAGCCTCCTCTATCAGAAAAGGCTTAAGGCTCTGCCTGGTCTGCTCCTTGTCCCACGGACATCCGTCAGGACCCCTGAGCGCCTCCATGATTTTTATTAATCTTTTAAATGACATCAGTAGTGCCCGGTAAAAGGTTAGTGGTATTTTACATTAATATAATTATATGCAAAAAGTTTATCATAATGCCTGAACTTTTCATAACTCGCCGGAAAATAGGCGTGGGAGATTGTCCTTGTGGCTATTTTAACTTAGAAGATTTATGTAATACCCTGACAGCATGATAAGGATTTGAAGGCATAAGACTTTAAGTGTTATATTACTTTGATGGGAAAGGCTTCAAAGAGAAAAAGAAATTTAACCGGAGCGGTCTCTTTAGCTAAAAACAAACAAATAGAGCCTCTTTCACCAACAATAGGTGCTGAGACAGGGCTCCTGCATAAACCTGTTTTTCATATTTTATTGATAATAACTCTCGGGCTGCTTGCTTACTCAAATACCTTTAATGCGCCTTTTCATTTTGATGACATTCCAAACATTGTAGAAAACCCCCTAATTAAATCTTTCAACTACTTTACATACCTCCTGTCTGATTTTGAGACAAAAATTGTTTTTAAACAAAGAATCGTGGGTTATTTCAGTTTCGCCTTGAACTACAAGATACACGGCTTTGATGTTACCGGCTATCATGTCTTTAACATCTCAGTGCATATTATTAATGCCCTTCTTATGTACCGGCTGGTGCTTCTCATATTTGAGACACCTTTTTTCATAACAGAACACAGAAACAGTTCGTACACTGCTTTAATTGCCCTGTTTTCTGCCCTGTTATTTGTCTGCCACCCCCTGCAGACTCAGGCAGTAACATACATAGTACAGAGGTTCGCCTCTCTTGCAGCGATGTTCTACTTGATTTCGCTTGTTTTGTATATGAAATGGAGACTCGCAAATCAGAAGGCAGAAATCAGAAGACAGGAGGCAGAAGACAGAAATAAAACAAAAAATCCAGAATCCGGAATATCAAAGCTTAAGCCTGTCTTCTATTATCTGTCATCGCTAACCTCTGCTGTCCTTGCAATGAAGACAAAGGAGATTGCATTTACTCTCCCTGTAATTGTTGTACTTTATGAGTTTATGTTCCTGAAGGGCAAAGTAATAAAAAGGGTTTTATATTTAATCCCGTTTCTCATAACTATGCTGATAATCCCGGTGAATTTTATAAGTATGGACAGACCAATAGATGAGTTAATAAGTGATGTGGGCGAGGCAACGAGGGTCCAGTCAAACATTTCAAGGCTTGATTATCTATTTACGGAAATGAGGGTGGTAACCACATACATAAGGCTTCTTCTGGCGCCTATAAACCAGATGCTTGATTATAACTACCCACTATATCATTCGCTGTTTGATTTTAAGGTATTCCTATCATTTTTATTTCTCCTATCAATATTCAGTATTGCTGTTTATTTTACTTATAGGTTCAGCACTACACATAAAGGATTGCGTTTAACGGCATTTGGTATTTTCTGGTTTTTCATAACATTGTCTGTAGAGTCAAGCCTTATCCCAATCAGGGATGTGATTTTTGAACACAGGGTGTATTTACCATCAATAGGGATTTTTTTTGTTATAAGCAGCGTTGTTTTTAATGTTGCAAGAAAATTTAACGGCAAAGGTCAAAAGGCGGCTGTTATTCTATTTGCAGTGGTTGTTCTGGTGTTTGCAGGCGCTACGTATGCGAGGAACAAAGTTTGGAAAGACGAGATAAGCCTCTGGAAGGATGTAGTGAACAAGAGCCCTGAGAACGAAAGGGCTCATACTTTTTTTGGCATTGCCTCCCAATCTCAGGGGCTAATTGAACAGGCAATAGAGCAGTATCAGATTGCTATAAAACTTAACCCTGATTATTGGTATGCATATAATAATCTTGGCCGTGCTTACCAGGCTCAGGGGCTAATTGAACAGGCAATAGAGCAGTATCAGATTGCTATAAAACTTAACCCCGATTATTCAGCAGCACATAATAATCTCGGCATTGCCTACCAGGCTCAGGGGCTAATTGAACAGGCAATAGAGCAGTATCAGATTGCTATAAAACTTGATCCCGGCTATTCAATTACACGCAGCAATCTTGCCGGTCTCTACCTATCTCAGGGGTTAATTGAAAAGGCAATAGAACAATATCAAACCGCTGTAAGGCTGAACCCGGCTCTCATGGAAGCACATAATAATCTCGGCATTGCCTACCAATCTCAAGGGCTGATTGATAAGGCAATAGAGCAGCACCAGATTGCTATAAAACTTAACCCCGATTATTCAATGGCATATTATTGTCTCGGCAGCGCTTATACGTCCATAGACCTGTTTGATAAAGCGATAGAAAATTATAAGACTGCCATAAGACTTAATCTGGAATGGGAAATGCCGCATTTTAAACTCGGACAAATCTACTATTTTGCAAAAAAAGATATAAAAGAGGCTCGTAAGGAATTTAAAAAAGTCCTGCAAATAAACCCCAGACATAGTGAAGCTCAAAAATTTCTGAATTTAAT
>JACRGX010000052.1 GCA_016212185.1 Nitrospirota bacterium | reverse complement strand
AGGCCTTGAATGACAGCTCATTAGGGCTAAAATTGTAATATGTTACACGTATGTTCTGTTACATAAGTGTTAAAATACAAGGGTTTTGAGTGCTCCAAGTGCAGTTGATTTGTTAGCATTTTGGGGCAGACTGTTTTATTTTATATAAAAGAGAAAAGTTAATAGTTGTGAGTTGAAGGAATAAAGTTGTAAAATGTCTGGTGCTTAAAAACAATACCTAATACCTAATACCTAATACCATATAACTAATTACATAATTAATATGGAACTTTACAATCTAACCATCAGCAAGGCACGGCAGGCAATCGGCAAGGGTCAGTTAAGCCCTGTGGAGCTGACAGAGGCCGTATTTAAAAGAATTGATGCTGTAGAGGGAAAAATAAAGGCGTTTGTAACCATTACAAGAGAAACTGCAATAGAATATGCCCGCAGTGCAGAGATTAATATAAAAAAAGGCGTAAAAGGCGCGCTTACAGGCATACCCATGGCAGTTAAAGATAATTTATGCACTGCGGGGATAAGGACTACATGTTCATCAAAAATACTTGAAAAATTTATCCCCCCATATGAAAGCACTGTGACAAAAAAACTTAAAGAGCAGGGCTATATACTGACAGGCAAGACCAATCTTGACGAGTTTGCAATGGGTTCATCAACTGAAAATTCCGCCTTTGGCGCAACAAGAAATCCGTGGGATACGGGGAGAATACCCGGCGGGTCAAGCGGGGGCTCTTGCGCGGCTGTTTCAGCCGGCGAGTGCATTGCCGCGCTTGGTTCGGATACGGGCGGTTCAATAAGACAGCCAGCTGCATTATGCGGAGTCGTGGGATTAAAACCGACATACGGCAGGGTCTCACGCTACGGGCTTGTTGCATTTGCGTCATCCCTTGACCAGATAGGCCCAATTACTAAGGATGTGAGGGATTCGGCAATTCTCCTGAACATCATCAGCGGTCATGACCCGTATGATTCAACTTCAGCGCCGCTAACAGTGCCTGATTTTGTTTCTGTGCTCGGGAGGGAAATAAAGGGGATGAAAATTGGCATCCCGAAGGAATTCTTAATTGAGGGCATGGATAAGGAAGTGGAGGCTTCTGTAAGGGATGCGATAAAAAAACTTGAGTCCCTCGGAGCCGTGCCTCTGGAGGTATCGCTTCCTCATACAGGATATGCAGTTGCAGCCTATTACATACTTGCAACATCTGAGGCGTCGTCCAACCTTGCACGATATGACGGCGTTAAATACGGATTAAGGGCAGAGGGCGGGGATTTGATGGATATGTATATGCAGACAAGGGCAAAGGGATTTGGCCCAGAGGTAAAAAGAAGGATAATCCTCGGCACTTATGCCCTTTCATCAGGATATTACGATGCTTACTACAAAAAGGCGCAGCAGGTAAGGACCTTGATAAAGCAGGATTTTCAAAAGGCGTTTGAGATGGTGGATGTCATAGCTACGCCTACAACGCCTGCGCCTGCATTTAAGCTCGGAGAAAAGACAAAAGACCCTTTGCAGATGTATCTTTCCGACATATTTACCATTTCTGTAAATCTTGCAGGTGTTCCCGGCATTTCCATTCCATGCGGTTTTACATCTGACAATCTGCCTGTGGGACTGCAGTTAATCGGAAAACACTTTGACGAAGAATCAATACTAAAGACTGCTTACGCATACGAGCAGTCAACTGACTGGCATAAGAAAAGACCGAAGTTATAAAATGGATTACTCAAAAAAACCGTTATAAGGTATAAATACCTTGGAGCAGTGAGATTGACATAAGGCATAGACACCTTCAAACGCTTTAGAAAGCAACAGAAATTATTAAATGAATAGCGAGCGTATTCCCCGTGGTCTTGCCACGGAGTTAAGCGAGCGAATATGATGAAGAAATTCCTAACATTAGATTCCCTGCGGTCTTGCCGCAGGGAATATCAATGTCATGTTGCAAATATTTAAGGCTTTTGCTAAGAACTCTGTATTAAAAAGCAACATGACTTCAAGGTGTTGCCCTAAAGCTTTTTCATGTGTCCATGCCTTATGTTTAAAGTATTTTTTTTAGTTTCATTACTGTAAGTTGCAACTAAATTTTAAAGGAGGTTTTATGGTAAAGATTGCACCTTCTATTCTTTCGGCGGATTTTTCACGGCTTGGGGAGGAGATAAAGGCGGCTGAGAAGGCCGGTGCGGATTTAATCCATGTTGATGTGATGGATGGGCATTTTGTCCCGAACATAACAATAGGACCGCCTGTTGTTAAATCAATCAAGAAGGCTGCCGGCATACCGCTTGACGTGCATCTTATGATTGAAGACCCGGACAAGTACATAGATGCATTTGTAAAGGCAGGCTCTGACATAATAAGCGTGCATGCAGAGGCGTCTACTCATTTACACAGGAGCATAAATTATATAAAGACCTGCGGGGCAAAGGCAGGCGTGTCCCTTAACCCTGCAACTCCTCTTAACATCCTTGACTTTATTCTGCCTGAGGTGGACATGGTGATTCTGATGTCTGTGAATCCGGGCTTTGGCGGGCAGGAATTTATACCGCAGACTCTTAATAAACTCAGAATGCTTAAGGAGATTATCAAAAAAAATAAGCTGAAGGTTGAGATAGAGGTTGACGGCGGGGTAAATACGGATAATGCCGGAGATGTTGTTAAAGCCGGTGCTGATATTTTAGTGATGGGCAATGCCTTCTACGGCTCAAAGGATTATGCAGGGGTGGTAAAGACGGTAAGGAAAAAGTGCGGGTGAGCCCGGCAGGAATTTTTTTAAAAAAAGCTGAAAAATACAGGGCGTCTGCCGAATACGGCAGGGCGGTTGAGTTATACAAAAAGGCGCTTGAATCTTTCAAACGCGATAATAATTTTACAGGCATTCTTGACTGTCATCTTGCCATAGCCGACACATTGCGGGCTATGGGTGAGTTTACAATTGCAAAAACTTACTACAAGCAGGGGCTTGAGATTGCCGAGGTTTTGGAAGATAAGGCATCAGAGGCGGATGCGCTTGCAGGAACCGGTCTTTGCGACAGGGCGCTCGGCAGCTGGAGAGCCGCTCTGTTACAAATCAGGGAAGCGCATAAAATCTATCAATCCCCCGGCGACAAAAAAGGCATTGCATTTTCCCTGTGGGCAGAGGCAGGGACTTACAGGATTAAAGGCGACATAAAAAAAGCCCTCAGGACATTTCATTCTGCGCTTAAGAAATTCAAAGGCATTAAGGACAGGGCAGGGATAGGTTATTCATACTGCGGGCTTGGAGGCTGCTCAAGGATTGCAGAAAGATTCAGAGACTCGGAAAAATATTACACAATGGCAAATAAAAACTTTAAAGAATTAAAAGACACCTTCGGGCTTGCTTATTCATACTGCGGTCTTGGGAATGCAAGACGGATGAATAATGATCATAAAAAGGCTTTAGAGTTTTTTAACAAGGCGTCATCTTTGTATAAAAAAATTGGTGACAGGGTAAGTTATGCCTATACACTTTGGAGCATGGGCACAACTTACAAGATACTCGGCAAACTTGAAAAAGCCGCTGGAAAATTTAAAGAGGCTGAGATACTTTTCAGGAAAACAAAAGACCCGAGAGGGGAGATTTACTGCATGTTAGGCATGGGAGAACTGGAGTACCTGAGAGGCAGAACGGAAAAAGCAAAAAGGGCGTTTTTGAAATCCTTGAAGTGTGCGGATTTTTATGGGTTTGGGGTTGAAAAAGGATATGTGGAAGGCTTATTCAGAGCGCTTGAAACGGGCAAGGGTTTCCCTGTAAATCTGCCTTGAAATATACCTGCCTTTTTGTTAGTATGTCTAACAATGAATGCCCCGGCGCCCTTATCAAAAGCCAATATGTTAAATAGGGTGATAGCCAAAAGCATTGATGTTATCATAGCTGTTGCATTGCTTGAAGTATTACCGAAAATAGGTTATTTTGCAGGGCTGGCTTATATCCTGATATGCGACGGCTTGTTTGAGGGAAGAAGCGTAGGGAAGCGCATAATCGGGCTCAGGGTTGTCTTTCAGGAAACAATGCAGGCCTGCACTTTCAGGGAGTCGGTAATCAGGAATTTCCCGCTTGCGGTTGGATATATCCTGATGGGTATCATACCGCTGATTGGTTTTATATTTCCTGCAGCTATAGTGATATTGGAAAGTCTTCTTATCATAGGCAGTGAAAAGGGTACGAGATTCGGCGATGAGATTGCAAAAACTCTGGTTATAGAGGAAAGTAAAGGGGGCTGAATGTTTCTTCAAAATATACTTGGATGGTTTTCAAATGACCTTGCTGTGGACCTCGGCACAGCCAATACGCTTGTATTTGTGAAAGGCAAGGGCATTGTCTGCAATGAGCCGTCTGTTGTGGCTATTCAAAGAGATACAGGCAAAGTCATTGCAGTCGGAACAGAGGCGCAGAGGATGCTCGGCAAGACCCCTGCAAACATTGTGGCGATGAGGCCTTTAAAAGACGGCGTGATAGCGGACTTTGACAAGACCGGCGAGATGCTGAAATACTTTATAAGAAAGGTGCATAACAGAAAGAGTTTTGTTTCGCCGCGCATTGTCATCGGCGTGCCTTCGGGCATAACGCAGGTTGAGCAAAGGGCTGTGAAGGATTCTGCAGAGGCGTCAGGCGCGCGTGAGATATATCTTGTAGAAGAGCCTATGGCGGCTGCCATCGGCGTGGGGCTTCCGATTGGTGAGCCCACGGGCAACATGATAGTTGACATCGGAGGCGGGACTACGGATGTGGCAGTCATTTCCCTCCATGGAATTGTGTACAGCAAGGCAGTAAGGGTCGGCGGGGACAAGATGGATGAGGCAATAGTGAATTACATAAAAAGCAAGGCAAAGACCCTTATCGGCGACAGGACTGCCGAACAGATAAAAAGGCAGATAGGCTCTGCATTTAAAGTTGACGACGAAAACAGGGCGATGGATATAAAGGGCAGGGATCTGGTTTCAGGCATCCCGCGTTCCATTACAATATTTGAAGACGAGATCAGGGAGGCAATAAACGAACCTGTTACCATGATTGTCAATACAATAAAGGCTGCCCTTGAAAATACGCCGCCTGAGCTGGCAGCCGATATCGTTGACAGGGGCATAGTGCTTGCAGGCGGAGGGGCCCTCCTGAGAGGATTGGATATGCTTCTAAAACATACAACAGGGCTTCCTGTAATAGTTGCGGAAGACCCCCTTTGCGCTGTTGTGAACGGAGTCGGAAGGGTACTGGATGACCTTGATATCCTTAAGAGAATTGCGATGCAGTAAATATCGCAGACGCCGCTATGTCTGTGATCTTAGAGTAAAATGCCGCTAAAGAAAAGATTCCTTGCATTTCTGTTTGTGGTTCTTTTGATTATTACACTGCTTACGTATCAGGGCATTAAGGTCAGCGCCGGATTTTATCCTGCATTTGATTTTTTAATCTTTCCGCTGAAAAGCATTGAACTTGCGAGTTCTTCCATGTCCTCAGGAATCAAAAACCTTTTTGAGAGGTATTTCCCGGGCTTAGACAAGGCAGATGAAATCCGGAATCTCGGGGAGAAGATAAGGGAACTTGAGCAGGAGAGGAACAAATTTGCTGAGACGCAGGCAGAGAATAAAAGGCTGAGGGATTTGCTTGAGCTAAAATCAGGGCGTCAGGATTATGTCACGTCAGCCGGGATTATTGCAAGAGACCCTGCCAACTGGTTTCAAATTCTCTGGATAAACAAGGGGTCTGAAAAAGGCATTAATAAGAATATGGTTGCGGTTACGGCTTCAGGCATTGTCGGAAGGGTTCACAGGGTTTTGAAAGACACGGCGAATATCATCCAGATAACAGACGTGAATTCATCCGTAGCTGTAAGGTTCCAGTCGCTTAATCTGGAAGGAATCCTTGAAGGCAAGGGCACGGACAGGTGTATTGTAAAATATGTGCCGCAGGAAGAAGAAGTAAGCGTAGGGGAAATAGTTATTACATCCGGGCTTGACGGCATATACCCGGAGGGGATTCAGGCCGGTTATGTCTCAAAGGTTATCAAAAAAGGCTATGGTCTTTTCCAGTACATAGAGGTTATTCCAATGCAGAATTTAAGCAAGGTGAGGGAAGTGTCAATCCTCAAACGGTGAACGGTAATCGGTGAACAGTGATCGGTAAAATGTTATAGGGATGAAAACTTTTTTGGTTTATCTTGCTGCAGCTTTCTTGGCCATAGTGATACAAGCCAAACTCTTTACAGGTGTAAAACCTGACATTGTGCTGGTCCTCGTATGTCTTTATTCCGTCAGAGACAGAGGGATAAAAGGGATAGCGTTCGGCGCCTTGACCGGCATGATTATTGACTCTGCCGGCGGGTTTGTCCTTGGGCCTAATATGCTCAGTAAGGCGTTTGCAGGCTATCTTTCTGCCTCAGTAAGAGAAAAATTCTTTGACTGGAATTTTTTATTAAATACGGCTCTGGTTCTTATTCTCTCTGTGCTTGATAATCTTTTGATTTATATCTGTTTCTCACAGGTTGCCGGAATATCCTTTGCAGAGAGAACATGGATGCCGTCAATCTTGCAGGTTGTTTATACAACATTGGTAGGCATAATCCTGTATCCTGTGATTAAACTGGTAACTGAGAAGTGAGAAGTGAGAAGTGAGAGGGGGACATAAGGGGTATTCACAGGAATGCCTGAAGAACCTTTTTTAAAAAATGGATAAGAGGATCGCAGCAGGCGCTTATATAATTATTCTTGTCTTTGCAATCTTTCTTTTAAGGCTTTTTTATCTGCAGATTATAAAGGGCGATGAGTATAAGACAATTGCGGAATCCAACAGATTAAGAACTATAAAAGTGCCTGCCCCGCGCGGCATAATTTATGACAGAAACAATAAACCTCTCGTGAAAAACATCCCATCCTATGACATATCGCTTGTCAGAGAAGAAACAAGTGACCCGGAGACATTGGCGGCCTTGTGTAATCTTTTGGGGCTTAATCCCACGGCGGTTAAGGGCAGGCTTGACAGTGCTGTGAATCCTTTTGAACCAGTAAAAATAAAAGAGAATATTTCATGGGAAGAAGTTGTAAAGGTTGAGGCAAGAAGGCTTGATTTTCCCGGCGTGCAGATAGATGTTGAAACAGGCAGGGAATATATTTATGGATCTGTGGCAAGCCACGTTATCGGCTATCTCGGCAGATTGACTCCTAAACAGGCAAAAAGTCCTGATTTCAGGGATGTGCCTAAGAGCGCATTCATAGGTCAGTGGGGGCTTGAGAAGATATATGATAAATACCTGCGTGGCGTTGCAGGCGAGAGGATTATTGAGGTTGATGCAACAGGCCGGGAGGTAAGGGCATTTGGAGAGAAAGGACCGGTAAAGGGGAATGATATAAAGCTCACTATTGACATGGACCTTCAGGTAATAGCCGAGGAGCTGCTGAAGAATAAAGCAGGCGCAGTTGTTGCGCTTGATCCAAACACAGGCGACATACTCGTGCTTGCGAGCGCGCCTTCTTTTGACCCGAACCTTTTTGCCAGAGGCATAAAATACGAAGACTGGGAAGCGGTTGTAAACGACCCTAAGAAACCGCTTCTTAACAGGGCGCTTCAGAGTCAGTATCCGCCGGGTTCTACATTTAAAATTATTACTGCCATTGCGGGGCGGGAGCAGGGCAAATTAACAGACGAGACAAAAGCGGTCTGCAGGGGTGGTCTTTATCTGGGCTCGCATTTATTTAAGTGCTGGAGAAAGAAGGGGCATGGCGTAATTGCATTTAAAAGGGCAATAGTTGAATCTTGCGACGTCTTTTTCTATGAGGCAGGAAGAAAGACAGGTATTGATAAAATAGCGGATTACGCCTCAGCCTTCGGGCTTGGAGAAGCAGCGGGCATTAACCTTGCCGAGGAGAAATCAGGCATTGTGCCGTCCACTGCTTGGAAATATAAAATAAAAAAAGAGCAGTGGTACATAGGTGAGACGTTTAATACAGCAATCGGACAGGGGTATGTATCTGCGACCCCTGTGCAGATGGCGCGGCTTATCTCTGCTGTTGCAAATAACGGGAAATTATATAAACTGAATTTAATTCATGCCGCCGGCGCAAAACCGCAGGTTGTTAGAGAGGTCAATCTTAAGCCTGAAACATTTGAGGCGGTGAGAAATGCGCTTGCCGGCGCTGTGGCAGAGCCTGGAGGCACGGGTTACATGGCGCGTTCAAAACTTGTGAGCATTGCCGGCAAAACAGGAACAGCTCAGGTTGTGAGCGAGAAAAAAGGCGGGAAAAAACCCACAGGCGACTACAGGGATCATGCGTGGTTTGTGGCATACGCGCCTGCCACAGACCCACAGATAGCGATGTCGGTTTTTGTAGAGCATGGGGGGCATGGAGGCACAGCATCCGCGCCAATCGCAAAGGCGGTTATTGAGGAATATTATAAGAAAAGGGTTCAAGGAGCCGAGGGGCAAAGGGGTCAAGTAACAAATAACGAATAACTTATAACTAAAGTTCACTGGAATCCATGAACCCTTGAATCCTCGAATCCTAATTTTAGTATGTTTGACAAAGAAACATTAAAGAAATTTGAGTGGCCTATTTTTGTTACCGTGCTGATATTGTCTTTTATCGGCGTGATGACAATCTACAGCGCAACACGTTCTCTGACCGGGGAAGGTCAGCAGTCATTTTATTTAAAGCAGTTATTCTGGCTTTTTATAGGCATGCTGTGTTTTGTATCTTTGATAAGCTTTGATTACCGCTGGTTCATCAGATCTGCATATGTTTTGTTTGTCATCAGTGTTATTCTGCTTGTTGCTGTTATTATTGCGGGCAAAATAGGCATGGGCGCACAGAGGTGGATATCCTTAGGTCCTTTTTCTTTTCAACCCTCCGAGATATTCAAGATTTGTTTTGTGCTGGCAATTTCAAGATACCTTGCAGACTCAGAGCGCAAAGACACTCTGGGCTTAAAAGAATTGTTTCAGATGATGTTTGCCTTCGTTGTTTTGCCCCTCATACTGATTCTGAAACAGCCTGACCTCGGGACAGGGCTGATGCTGCTTTTTATTTTTTCCTCCGTGATTTTAACTGTCGGCACCAGGAAAAAGCTCATTGTAGTCACCATTATTATTGCACTTGTCTCAGTGCCTTTTTTGGGGAATATCGTTTGGTCAGGATTAAAAGACTATCAAAAGCAGAGACTGGTTGCATTTATTGACCCCAAGACAGACCCTCAGGGATCAAGCTATCATATAAACCAGTCAAAGATTACCATAGGTTCGGGTAAAATTTTCGGCAAAGGTTATTTGAAAGGGACGCAGGGACCGCTGAGATTTTTACCGGAAAGGCATACAGATTTTATTTTTTCCGCATTTGCTGAGGAATGGGGATTTACAGGCGGTGTTTTTTTATTCCTGCTGTATCTCTTTATCATACTCAGGGGCTTTGATACTGCAAAAAAGGCGCGGGATCCTGAGGGAAGGTATCTGGCCCTCGGAATTACCTATATGATTTCATTTTATTTCATCATAAATGTAGGGATGACCCTCGGCGTAGTGCCTGTAGTCGGCGTGCCCCTGCCGTTTATGAGTTACGGAGGCACTGCACTGCTTTCAAATTACATTGCAATCGGGATTTTGATTAACGTAAGGATGCGCAGATTTCTGCTGTTTTACTGAACAAAAAACGGCGCGTGGTTGGAAGTAAATACAGGCAGGTCTTTCTTTAATATTTCAGAAACTGCCTTATTTTTTCTAAATTCATTATCAAGGAACCGCCTCGCCAGTCTTCTGTCCCACCCCTTCGGATGTGAGAAATCAGTATAAAGAGAAAGGTCTCCTTCGTAAAAACTGCTGGTTTAAAATTTTTCTGTTTCAGGCCCATAGACAGGCATGTTGAATATTGCAAGATTTAAAAAACCTATTGCATCTTTGTGGTTAATGACAAATTCAAGGGTTTTCCGCGCCTCTGTCAGCGTCTCTGCCGGCGTGCCGAAAAGCAGATAGACGTATGATGCAATCCCTGTTTTTCTCAGAATAAGAAGTAAGAAGTGGGGTCAGGTCTTGTAAGAAGTGGGGTCAGGTCTTTACTTTTACTGTTTATCATTTACAATTCTGCTAATTGTTGTATAAAACAATCCGAGGGAATCTGCAACTTCCTTTTGGGTGTAACCAAATTTGTTAACAGCCTCTTTTATATGTTTGTTCCTATATTTTTTATTCAACGATATTTCTTTATTAAAGATTTCTTTAAGTGCAGGTCTATTTATATGCCTCTGGCATTTTGGTATTTCTTTAATGTCCTCATGTCCTTTTACATATCCAATTAAATTTTCTACAAACTCATTACTTCCGAGAATGCTCTGACCCTTAATATCTTCCCATATTGTTTTTTCCCCTGTCCCGGCCTCTACGAATTCCCTGTATTTCTTCTCCGCTGCCCCCTTCTTCTGTGCAAATTGACCTAATATCCAGTCTGTTGTCAAACAAGAATGAGATTTTTCAATCCCTGCTGTTGCGTGGTAACTGCTCCACTTCCAATCTTTAATGCCTTCTACGGACTTTGCACGTACAGGGTTTAACACTACATACCGGCATACCTCAAGCAAATGATTTTCCTTCTGTATAAGTATCGCCTTGTATCTGCCTTGGAATATATGACCTACGCGGTTGTGTTTATTGTTGAATATTTGAGTATATACGCCATTCAACTGCCGCATTCCCTTTGAAAGATTGCCGTCAGGGGTTTCAATCATAAGATGGTAATGGTTATTCATCAGACAATAACCATGGCATATCCAGTTGTATCTCTTGTTTACCTTGTGAAGTGCATCAAGAAAGATATTGCGGTCTGTGTCGTCCTTATAGATGGGCTTTTTTTCATTACCGCGTGATGTAATGTGATACAAAGCCCCATCGTATTCTATTCTTAACGGTCTCGCCATGAGATATATTATGCATATTTAAGACAAAATAGTAAAATTAAAGACCTGACCCCACTTGCAGTACTTAATATACGAAGTTCGTATTTTAAACCTGTTCTTAATTGCATTTATACAACGCTGAATTAAAAAATGCAATACATTTTTTAATTCAACAAAATACTCTTCAGCCCTTTGTTTTTACAAGTCCGATCAATATTATGAACAGCAGGGTTGCTGCGCTTGCGGTTACCGCTCCGAAGTAAAAAGTTGCGGAAGGGGAGATGTTATCCCAGAGCCATCCGCCTATGATGCTTGCAGGGAGCATTGCAAGCCCTGTGAAGGTGTTAAAAATCCCGTAGCCGGTTGCCTTCATATTCTGCGGAATGATAGTCCCGATGAATGCCTTTTGCACGCCTTCGGTAAGCCCCATGAATATACCGTAAAGCATAAACAATGCCCAGATATGCCATTGCTGAGATGCCCCGGTAAATCCATAATAAACAAATCCGAACAATATAAAACCCAAAAGTATGACCCGCTTTTTTCCGAACTTGTCTGAGAAAATTCCGGCAGGCACTGAGGTAAGCGAGTAGATGAGATTAAATGAAAGATAGAGTATTGGTATCTGAGTCTCTTCAATGCCGAGATTTGCCGCTCTCAGAATCAGAAATACATCGCTTGAATTGCCGAGGGCGAACAGGGTTGCGACGGCGACAAAAAGTTTAAACCGCCAGTCAAAAGAATGAGGGTTCAAGGGTTCAAGGGTTCCAGGATTCAAGTTAGTGTCAGTTTTTAGTGTCAGTTTTTCTTTGCCGACACTGTCACTTTTCACTGACACTTGGGATCCTTGACCCTTTTCCTTAATCAAAAAGACAATAACCAAAACCGCAATTATCGCCGGTATCATTGAAAGCCAGAAGACAAGCCTGAAGTTTCCCGTGAAAATGGAAAGGATGAGAAATGCCATTGCAGGTCCTATAACTGCGCCGAGTGTATCCATACTCCTATGGAATCCGAATGAACGCCCGAGCTCAGTCATGGGTGTTGATTCAGCGATTACTGCATCACGCGGAGCGCCTCTTATACCTTTGCCAAACCTGTCTACAAAGCGGAATGCAAGCACATGCCCCCACAGGGTTGAAAACGCTACTATGGGTCTGCTTAATGCGGAAATCCCATAGCCTGCAATCATGAGGGCTTTTCTTTTGCCCATTCTGTCTGAAAGCCATCCGGAGAAAACCTTTAAAAGACTTGCCGTGCTTTCTGCGATTCCTTCAATAAGCCCGATTACGGATTTATTGACGCCTAAAACAGTGCTCAGAAAAATCGGGACAAGGGGATATATCATCTCAGAGCTCAGGTCCATGAAAAAGCTCACGAGTCCTGCGAAAAACACATTTCTGTGCAGTCCTATGATTTTTCTGTCAGTGTCCATATGAAGTCTTTTGCTAATCTAAACTAATCTTTCCCGAATATCTTTTCTCCCGCAATATTCATCCCGATGGCGCCGAGCGGTGCGGTAAAAATAATTGATAAGACTGCAACGGCAAGGATTATACCGCCTGATTTAACCCCGATGGAAAGAGGCACGGCGCCGACTGCCGCCTGCACCGTTGCCTTTGGAATATATGAGACAATACAGAATAACTTCTCTTTTGAATTTAAGCCGCTCTTTATGAGGGATACATATGTGCCGGCGCTCCTTGCCAGTAAACCCAAAAGTATGACCGCGGCGCCTGCCAGGCCTGCTTCCAATGCCGTATTAATATCAACCTGTGCGCCGGCCATGACGAAGAGAAGTATTTCTGCAAACACCCATATCTTGCCGAGTTTCAGGGATATCACATGGGCGATGGGCTCGGATTTTTCAAGCATGATAAATCCTATTGCTATGATGCCGGAAATCGCTGAAAGCGGTGCAAAAGGTCTAAGGATTTTTTCAAGCCAGGTGAGTAGTACTGCGGTTCCTATGACAATCAAAGTTTTTTTGGTGGCCCTCGGCTTATATATTTCAAAAAGTTTATACAATGCAAATCCGATTACAGCCCCGGTGATAATGCCCACAGCGACGGAAACCGGTATTTCTAAAAGTTTTAAAAAAATGTTTGTATTTTCCCCCTCGTATATGCCGATGAGCGCTGAAAATATTACTATCACGAATACATTGTCCAAAGACGAGGATGCGAGCAGTAATGTTGGGATGCCTTTTTTTGTCCCGCGGTGGTCCTCAATAAATTTCAGCATTGAAGGCACTACGACTGCCGGTGAGACGGCGGCAATGACAGAGCCTAACAGGGCGGCTTCAAAAAAACTTATGCTGAAAAATATCGGTGCTGTAAGGGCAATCACCGCGCCCTCAAACACGGCAGGCGTGAACCCCATTATTACAGCACGCCTGCCCACTTTGTTAAGAGTATCTCTTTTTACGGCAAATCCAGCCCTGAGGAGAATGACTACGAGGGCCAGCATCCTGAAATCCGCGGATACTGTTATCAGGGCGGGGTCAATAACATTAAATACATAAGGCCCTAAAAATATGCCGGCAAGGAGCATCCCGATAAGCCCGGGAAGGCGCAGCCTCTTAAACAGATAATCGGAAAACAGCCCCAAAAGTATGATGAGCGCAAAACTTATTGCCATATGTTACCCTCCATGAAACTAAAAAACTCCTGCCTTATCAGTAAAGTTTACCAATAAAGTAGGAGTCATCAGTCCCGGAACTTTGAGACGGTCAATAGCGAACTCCATCGCCTGTCCAAAGCATAGCAGAATAAACTTTTATTAGTCAACAAGAAACTGCCTGCAAAATTTTTCTTGATAGAATTTCCGAAATGGTTAAAATATCCTATGAAGGAATTAGCTTAAGGCATATGTGCGTGAAAAACTTTAAGGCAACACCTTTGCGTCATGCTGCCTTTTACAAATAATTTAGAAGCAAATACTTAAAACTTTTTGCAGCATGACAGATAATAATCACTGTTGTTTTCTTAAAGTTTTGAGGGCATATATGCCTTAAGTTTGCTAACAAGAAGTGTTTTAAGGAGGATAATGATATGCAAAAGACCGTCACTTATTTTGAAAAGGCAGGGCCTGAAAATACTGTGCAGTGCGCTGATATTGTAAGGGGCGCAGTAAAGGATTCTGCTTTCAGACATGTGGTTGTTGCCACGACTTCCGGCGATACAGGGCAGATGTTTGCAGAGATGTTAAAAGACAGCGGCGTAAATCTGGTGGTTGTGACACATTCGCACGGATTTAAAGAGCCGAATCATTCTGAGATATCTGATGCAGTAAAAGAAAAAATCCAGTCACTTGGCGCAAAAATATATACCGGTACAATACTGACCCACAGCCTTGAGACTGCCCTGGCAGTGCAATTCAGCGGGGTTTATCCGACGCTTCTTATTGCGCAGACTTTGAGGAGGTTTGGCGAAGGGGCAAAGGTATGCTGTGAGATGGTGATGATGGCGGCTGATGCCGGTCTTATCCCTGAAGGTGAGGAGGTAATTGCGGCGGCAGGCACGACACGAGGCGCTGATACCGTAATGGTTATCCGCTCCGCAGCATCAAAGAGGTTTCTAAAGCTGAAGGTGCTTGAGATACTTGCAAAGCCGCACGGGTGAGAAAAAAATAAACGCTGAAACGAAGCGTGAACAGATACCCTTAAAATTTTTAGAACGCAACCTGCCTGCTGGCAGGCAAAAATTATTAAATGTCATGTTGCAAAAATTCAAGGCGTTACGTGAAGGACTAAACACTAAAAGGCAACATGACAGCAGGGGTGTTGCTCTAAAACTTTTTCGGCTACCTATTCACGCTTTATCCAAATAAGCATGGAGGCAAGGGACATAAAAATCTCTTAGAAATGCAATGAGTTATTATTGAGATGTCATGCGGTAAAAGTTTATAATAGATAAATTGTACATTTTTCATTTGCCGTATGACATGTTTTAACGTATTGCTCTAACAGCTTTTTCTGCCCCTTGCCTCCATGCCGCAGGTTGGAGTTACAGTCTCTCCGCTTTCATCTTAAATACAAAATCATAATTCTGTATGTCTTCCTATTTGCAGCCTTTCAACACAGCCACACAGGGGAAAAATACACATTGTTATATTCCCCCCAAAAATCCTTATTCAACACAAATGATATATCAGTTTGATAATCTTTCTCAAAGTGCCTTATCCCGGTCGGTACACGCGGTGATTTGAAAGAGAAATTCTTGACCTCTATTGCTTTTGGCTTATTATCTTCAACAAGTACAAAATCAACCTCGTTTTTTGAAAGCGTTCTCCAGAAGTGAAGTTCAGAAAGCGGCGGGAGGTTTTTCATTATATTACCGCATACAGTGTTTTCAAGAAGCCCCCCTGAATCGGTTCTGCTTTCAAGGTCATGAAAATTTTTAACTACAATATTCCTAAGGCCGGTATCCACAAAATAGATTTTTTTCATCTTGCTGATTTCTTTCCTTGGATTATTTGAAAAAGGCGTAATAGTTTTTATAACAAAGGTGTTTTCAAGTAAGAAAAGATACCTCTCAAGGGTATCTCTCGCAATCTTTACCGTAGTACACAGTTCTGAAATGTTTATCATCCCCCCCGTCTGTAATGAAAGGGCTTTAATAAGATTATTGAATGCCGTGATATTATCAATCCTCATAATATCTTTTATGTCCTTTTTTATATAAGAATTATAAATGTCCATTAGATATGCCACCTTCTTTTCCTGCTCTGCCTCAAGGGCAATCTTCGGGTATCCGCCAAATACTACGTATTCTCTAAAATACCCCGCCAGTTCAGAAGCGAAATATTTGGCAGGAAGTTCTTCAATTTTATCACCCGGTTTAAAGTGCCGTATATTGCTTTTTAATACAGCATCAGCGAGTTTTTTTTCATTTTTAAATATTAGAAATTCGTAGAAGTCAAGGGGATAAACCTCAAACACTACCTTCCGTCCTGCAAGGGAGTCTTTAAATTTCCGCCTTATTTCAAGTGTAGATGAACCTGAAACAATCAGTTTAAGATTCTTGTGTTTGTCATTAAGCAATTTTAAAAAGTTTGCAGGATTTTGCATGTACTGAATTTCATCAATAAAAATATAATTCTGTTTCTCAATGTCTGCCCCTGATGCCTTTAATAAACCAATGAACTCTTTTATCCCCTTATTCAGAATTTCAAGTATTGTGAAATCTTCAAGGTCAAAATAATGCACGTGTTTTTTGTTTGCTTTTTGTTTATTTAACTCCTCAATAACCAGATGAAGTATTGATGTTTTCCCAACCTGCCTTGCACCAACAAGCACTATTATGCCAGGCTCATAAAGGTATTTTTTTATTTCCCGTAGTATCTTTCTTGGATATAGGTTCATTTTTTCTATTATCGCCTGCTCCTTAATAATTTTGAGGTATATGTAGTAAAATTATTTAATAATATTACTATATTGATGTGAATAAGTCAATAATTGATTCCACTTTTGGCTTACAGCCTCTCTACCTTTACCTTAAATACAAAATCATAATTCTGTATGTCTTCCCATTTGTAGCCTTTTAAGGTTGAACGGGTGTCATCGCTGTCGCCGAAAGGATTCCCCGGGATGTAAAACCAGTTCATTATCGCTTCCCCTGAATGCCTGAACACAATCCAGTACCTGCCTTTTTCCAAGGCCACTTTATCAGGGAAGTGAAAATCCACCCAATAGTAGCCGCGTCTTTTTTTGATGTTATCAAGAAACATGGGCTGTGACCTTATGCCTTTGAGGCTCGGTCTGGTATTGTCGTCAGATACGAGGTCAATGTAAACCGTGCCGTCTCCTCCGAATTTCCTCATGGCTAAGGAAACCTCATTAATCTGGAGTTTCTCGTCAATATCAAACGCCTGCGCATAAATATATTTAGACGTCACGTATTCAGCGGTTTCTTTATCCATAATCCTTACACCCCTGTCACCTATGACCTGATATAAATCAACAAGATTTGGGAATTGCATGTTGCCAAATTCCAGATTCTTCTCCTTCGGCAAAACAGGCACGGGCGGTTTTGATACAGCAGGGGGCGCGGGCTTTTCCTCTGCCGCCGGTATCGGCTTTTCTTCAACCTTCGGAGCCGCAGCCTTTGCAATCAAGTTATTGCTGAAAAGATATGCTCTCGGAGCGCTGTCGGAAAATTTCGGCGTAAGTGAAATTGCATCGGCTAAAAATTTTGCATCAATATTTTCATCATACTCAGGCAGGTAAGGAGACGCCTTCCATGAATCATTTATGTCATTGGAGTCAAGCCCGTGAGTTTGTTTGATGTGCCGTGAAGAAGTAAACTGCTTTGACTGCTGGGGGTCGTAAGACAGCCAGCCTAAGTCAGGAAAGTAGATCTCCATCCATGCATGCCCGCCTTGCCCGATGCTCTGCACGAGATAATTATCGGCGTCAAGCGGAATTTTCCAAGACTGTTTGAGGCTGATGCCCCCCACAATCCTTGCAGGAATTCCGGCTGCCCTCAGGAGCGCTATGCTCATATGCGCATAATTCTGACAGTTGCCTGATTTTGTCTTCATTGTGTAAAGCGCATCATACTGAGGCGGATTGTAGGTATATTTAACATTGTCTGAGACATGGTTTAAAATAGCAGTGACAGCCTCGTATTCTGTAGATGCCTTTGAAATTAGTTCTTTTGCCAAAGCCGTTATTTCAGCGCTGTCGCTCTGAACCATCCTTGTGGATTTAAGATAAACTGCTTCACTCTGGGGAATTGATTTTAAAGGGAAGGCCGCCTTGCTTTCCATTGCAGCGAGTTCTGATTTTATGTGCGTCTCAAAGTTTATATTGACCCGCACATCTTTGTTAATGTTATTCCAAGTGACTGACTTAAAACGGTTGCCGAATGGATCAACCTCATCATCAACCTTTGAAGGCTCAGGGTCAAATCTGACATCAGGCGTTTTTGTATCCTGTGAGACGACTTTATTTGAAAATGCGGCAGGCAGGGCAAACCTGAACATAAATTTATTAAGCGGTTTGTCAACGCTGAAACCCATCTGCTGTGTCACACTGATTCTGCTGTCAAGCCTGCCCTCAAGGATGATGGTTTTTGCAAAAACTATATTGCAGGAGAAAACTAAAAGAAGGCATAAAGCAAGACGGATAAGGTTTTTTCTCATAAGCTTTTTACCTCGTAAGCGTATAAACCGCCACGGCCTCTGTCCAGTCCGCAGGCTCAAGCTGATTAAGCCTCTTTATCAAATCGCTTATCATGCCTGTGGACTTTGCATCGTAAACCTTAGAAAGCCCTTCCTGAAAGCCGAGAGAAATTAAATCCTCTTTTTTTCTTGTGGCTATGAGCTTAATCTTTTCCTCTGCCGTCTTACCCTTGTAATCAGGGAGAAATCTTGCCTGAAGACTGCCTGCGCCTGGGAATGTATAGGGTTTTCCTGCTTTAATGCCATTGTCCTGATTTGTTGAATTAGGGAGCAGTAATGTCACAGAGCCGTCTGCGGCAACAGAGAATATATAAACATAGCAGTCGGTGTCTGCCTGATAAAATATTTTAACCTCATCGTCTTCCTTCAGATCCGTTTTTGAAAGGGAGAGTTTTAAGGACATGCCTTCGCCTTTCTCAGGATATACAGGCTTGATAAGGGCTTTGAGGTTTACTTTATAAAGATTTCTGTCTTTTTCATCCCATCCTTCTTTTATAATTTCAATCTTTTCAATCTTTCCCCTCACTGCCGCATATATCAGGTCTTCTGCAAGCTCACTGTTTGAGACAAGTGTGTGGGATTTTATGAATACGCCGACTGCCTGCTCTATTGCCTTGTTTTGGGCATCCCTTTTTGCCCTTTCCATAACCTCTTTTGGAGTTTCAACTTCACTGAGATATGCCTCGCCTTCTGAGGTAATCCAGACAGTGTTTTCAGAGGCAAAAGTTGGAAAAGTGAAAAGCACAACTATGATTAATGCGATAAATTTATACATTGGTTTCAATATAGCTCCCCGAATTTTCTCTCGTCTAGTTCCCCTTTTTTTATAACGACGGCATCACCTGAAATTTCATTGTCTGAAAATGGCTGTCAAAAGAAAATGCTGTATCTATATTTAATCTCTCCATCATTGCAAAGCTGGTGCAGTCCGTGTAACTGAAGTCCGTATCCTTGTATTTAAGGAAAATCTCCCAGGCATTTTCTTCATCGTCGTCTTTTACTGTGATAAGGCTAATAAATTGGCTGTCCTTAAGCCTTTGTCCAAACTCCTTTGCAATGTTCCATCCAAGGCGGCTCCGAAGCAGAGTAATAGCCTCATCGAACACAAAATTTGTTGTTAGAAGAGGAATTTTGTTGTTTCTCAAAAAATGTTCAGCGTTTTTATGGTCAGGGTCATTTTTGTCAACAAGGGCATACCACGCCCCTGTATCCACAAATAGCCTTTTCACTTCTTTTTTCTTTTTGCATACAGGAATTGGTCATGCTCTCTTGCAACAGGAGACCCATCACCGGAACCAATACCTATAATGTTCCACACGGAATCTTTTTTTGTTTTTACAACCTGTTTTGAAAATTTTTCAGATAAAAACTCTCTGATAATGCAGGAGAGGCTTTTTTTTTCCTTTTTTGACATCTCAAGCAATATTTGATATTGCCAGTCTTCAAGGGATATCTGCGTTCTGTGCTTTGCTGTTTCCATATGTTTCACCTCTGGTTACATCTTACATCATACATCATTGCAATGTCAAACGTTAAAATGAACGGTTCAAGATTGTTCAAACTAACTATAAGTTCAAAATTGTTTAAGCAGTTCAATAACTACAAGTTCAAATCTATAACTGACCGTTCAACATTGTTTAAGCAGTTTAAGCCGTTCAATAACAACAACAGGTTCAACATGGTTCAAATAGTTCAAGCCGTTCAATCTTGAACCATTTTAAACAATTTTGAACAGCTTGAACGCCGTTATCTTTTTATCCCCAGTTCTCTTTCTATTTCCTCCATTTCCTCACGCATTGATTTTACAGGAGGTTTTTTGTATTTTTCGCCTCTAAATTTACTTCCCTTTAAGTGGTCAATAAGATTGCTAATCATAACAGATAGTTTTTTGAAAGAATTAAACAATTCATTGAACTTCTCTTTATCAACATATCCCTGATCCAATGCAATATAGAGCTGAGTTCTTGCCTCGCCGCAGGAGCCTTTTGCAATATATAAAAACTGGATAAACTCCTGATTTCCTCCGCGCTCAAAGCCTTCGGCAATATTTGACATTACAGAAACCGACGCCCTTCTTATCTGGTCTGTAAGTCCGTAATCTTTTGCAAACCGCTCATTTTTTGTCAGAGTGTAAATTGCATTTGTCATATTTCTTGATAGCTGCCATATTTCAAGGTCTTCAAAATATTTTGCGAGCATGAAACCTCCGTATAGTAAAAGCGGTTCAAGATTGTTCAACATTGTTTAAGCAGTTCAATAACAACTACAGGTTCAAAATTGTTCAAACTACTAAAGACCGTTCAACGTTGTTCAAATCGTTTAATCCGTTCAACAAAACTACAAGTTCAAGATTGTTCAAGCTATAAAAATACCGTTCAAGATTGTTTAACATTGTTTAAACAGTTCAAAAACAGCAAACAACAGGTTCAACATTGTTTAAATTGTTTAAGCCGTTCAATTTTGAACCATGTTAAACAATGTTGAACAGCTTGAACGCCGTTGTCTTTTAACTTGAACAAGGTTAAACGATTTAAACTATTTGAACGCTTTTATCTTTTTATTGAACGCCGTTGTTTTTTTACTTTCCCATCCTTTCAAGCAGAAACTTCACCTGTCTGTCCTCGGGGCTTAGTCTTATGACCTCTTCAAATGCCTTCTTTGCATCTGTTTCATTGCCCGCCTGATAATACATCAGCCCCAGCGCTTTCTGGAGCGTTGAATCCTTGGGGAATTTTTCAACGCCTTCCTTCAGATACTTCAGCGCCTTTTCATCCTCTTTCATGCCCTGATAACTGAGGGCCAGATAGTAGTAAGTGTCAGCAGTGGGAAATGCTTTGAGCGCCTCTTCAAAGCGGCTGGATGCCTTGCCGTAATTGCTCTGTCTGAAATAACCGCCGGCTTCAATTATAAGTTCCAGCGCCTTTTTCTGCCTTTCTTCCTGTGAGAGTGAGGCATATGGGTTTGAAATGGCATCCACGATTTTTCCGTCAGGAATTTTGTTGTCATAGGTTTTTGTCAGGCTTATTCCGCTAACTTTCATCTCATCAATGTTTATGGAGCCCAGGTAATTCGCTGAGATTTTCACAGGGGCTTCGGAAAAAATATTCCTGCTGTTGTCAATAATATTATTGTCTTTGAGCTCTCCTGAAAACTCTCTTATTACAATGCCGTCAGTGTTTTGAAAGATGCTGCTTAGGGAAATTTTGGCATCTGTCTTTTGCAGTTCAATGCCGGTCTTGTTGCCTGAAATTGTCAAACCTTTGAGGCTTACTGCCGGCGTGCCTGAAATTAAAATTCCTGTTTCATTATCCGAAAACACGCCGTCTTCAAGCTGTCCTTCTGTGTTTTTAAAAGTCATTGCAGTCAGCGCGCCTTTAATGCGTAAACCGGCGGCAGTCACATTACCTCCCTCTGCGATTATCCCCTTCCATTTTTTATCCCCTGAAGGGATGAATTCAACAGGCGCGCCCTTTCCGTCCACAACAGTCCGTCCATAGATAACGAGCGCTGCATTTTCATCAAACATTATTCTTGTCTCAGGCGCTATTGACAGTGACAATCCCTTTGGGACTGTAAATGCGTCTTTTACGATATAAATCCCGGCAAGGACGGTGTCTTTCTTAAGCTCGCCGCTCAGCAAAACAGGCTCTTTTGACATAAGCGCCGCAGTTACTGCGTCCGCAGGCTCTGACTCATTGCCTGTCTGGTCAGATGCCGTGACCCTGTAATAATACGCAGTATCGGGCTTTGCCGTCCTGTCTTCAAATGTATTTAATTCCACTTTTGCGCTCTCGGCATAGCCGCTTAAAGGCTGTTCGCTTCTTAATACTGCATATCCCTTTAAGTCAGGAATATTTTTTAGGGCCTCCCATGATATCTCTATCCTGTCCTGAAATCCCTTTGCCCTGATGCCTTTTACCTGCGGCGGCGCGGTCGTATCAATTGTTACAAAACCGCTCACATCAATCCATTGGCTTTCATAACCAGCAGGTCTTTTTAAAGATGCAATTATGGGCATATCTTTTGTATTGTCTCCGGGCATGACAAGATATTCACCCATGTAGATGCCCGGTTTTGTCTCTTTCATGAGAAGGCCTTTTTTAAAGTTGCCGATGTCAAAGGTGGCTACTAGTCCGGGCTCTCCTTCAAGTCCAGCCCTGATAATTCTGCCTTTGCTGAAGGGCCCTTCTTTTACATTTGTAAGAATTTCTTTGATAAGCGGCCTGTCCTCGGTCTTCAGCCCTTTAGGGGAGGGGATTCTTTCATTAAATTTGTAGCTCAGCTCATTGACCAATCGGACCTGCTGGATTTCCCTTATGTTCATTGCCGTGGAAACGACGGTCATAACGGCGCCAAGCGGAGACATCGGCACCCCGCCTTCATGGTATCTTACGGAGTCTTTTATCCTTAAGACTTCTTGGCCTGTCTTTGTGTTGACCATCCAGACCTCGGCTTCTACGCCGAGCTGTGAATAGACTGCCGCATAAACCTTTTTATAATCAGTAATCCTGCCGTAGACTACCCCGTCACAGTCCAATGCCTGACACATCTCCTCGGGTTTTATGTCAAGGGCGCTTTTGCCTGAAGATTTCTCAAGCTGGACAACTTTTTCATCAATTACATTAAGCTCAACATCTCTGTATGGCTTTGAGCTGAAATGGTTGTAAAAGGCCCTTCTCACCTGAGTTGCTATCCCGATTTCATGGGTGTCGTTTTGAAACGGCATTACCGCAACAGTAAGCGGAAGGTCTTCTTCGGGCACAGCCAGCACGGCAGGAGCTGATAAATCTTTTTTTATTTCCTCTTTTAATGCACAGGATGTAATCAACGCCAGTGTTAAAATTGAAAAAAATATTTTTTTCATAGGATTACCCGCCTTTCACACAGTTACTTTTCTGCGGCAACCTCTGTTGGCGCCCATGTTTCAATGTATTTACCGTCCTCGTCTATTTTGTTGAGATACCTCTTAACCTTCCCTGTTTTTGTATCCAGCAGGAATATGCCTGATTGAGTGGAAGACTGCTGTCTTTTAAGATCAAAACTTGTGTATGCCCCCTGAAAAAGCTGGTACCGCCCGATTTCAGAATCAGGAGCAGATGTTTCGGCATAGACTGCATTCCCTGTTAATAAAATTGTCAGTAATGTGATTAGTAAAAGCAGGTTTAACCGCATTTTTATTACCCCCTTTATAACGGCATAAAGACAAGTTCAAGATTGTTTAAATCGTTCAAGCCGTTCAATAACAACAACAAGTTCAAGATTGTTTAAATAGTTTAAGCCGTTCAATAACAACAACAAGTTCAAGATTGTTTAAATAGTTTAAGCCGTTCAACTTTGAACAATGTTAAACGATTTAAACTGTTTGAACGCCTTTGTCTTTTAACTTGAACAATGTTAAACGATTTAAACTATTTAAACTCTGTTGGTCCTTACTTTTTCCCTTCTATCAAAACAGACTCAGAGTTTTCGCTCTCAAGCCCTGTTTCATCAAAGACTGTGATGAAGAGCTCCTGTTTCCCCTTTGTCTCTTCAATGCTCCATGAGGTATCCCGAACCTCTGCGAGTTTGCGTGATATCCCGAGAAAGCCTTTCTTGTAAATGTTATATTGTTTAATATCTTTTTCAGTGTTGGCGTCCCAGCGCAATATTTTTTTGCCGTCTTCAACAGAGACCTTTAATCCTGCGGGCTTTGCCGGAACAGGTTTTGTCATAGCGGGTACGGGGATGGTCCTCTCGCTGATTAAGCTATCCGCATCAACAGCCTCTATGACATATGTATATTTGGCGCCGTCTTTAAGTCCGGCATTCACATAATTGCTCTCATTGACAGAAGCAATATTTTTGAAATCATTATCTTCACCGATTGCCCTGTAAATGTTATACGTCTTTATGTCTTTCTCCTGGTTTGGCTCCCAGGTCAGCGTAATCTGTTTCACCTCGCCGCTTTTTGCGGATAGACCGGCCGGCGCCGAAGGAAGCGCTTTTGTTACAGAAGACACAGGCATGGATACATCACTGCTTACGCCTGCGGAATTATAAGATGCAATTTTATAATAGTAGGCAGTGTTATCTTTCAGCGGAGGCTCCTTGTCAATAAATGAGTTTGATTCGGGATTGCTGATTTCAATTATTTTTTTGTATTCGTCTTTTTCCTCAGTGGACCGTGAGATTACATATTTTACAATTTCATCCGCCGGGCTTTTTACAGGGTCCCATTTTAGCGAAACCTTTCTCGGTTCGCGGTCTTTTGCGGTAAAACCCTGCGGTACAGGCGGTTTATCTCTTGTAGTTGCCGATACGGCGTCAGACATATCTGTTTCCATTCCATCGTTGTTGTAAGCGGCAATCCTGTACCAATATGTGGTCAGATCAGCCATATCTTTTTTATCAAGGAAATTGTTGGACGTTTTCCCGGGAACATTGGAAAGAATTTTATATCCGGATTCCTTATCCGTGGGCCTGTAGATGCGGTAACCCGCTACTGCATCGGAAAAATGCACATCCCAGATTAAAGGTATTTGTCTTATCTTTCCGCTTTCTGCCTTAAGCCCGTAAGGCGCATTAATCGTTGTTGTATTGAGTATTGTTGACAGGTCTCCCGGAGTTCCCTTTGAATCAACTGCAGAAAGCGCATACTGATATGAGGTGTTGTCGCCCAATCCCTTATCCGTATATGTTGTTGTGTCATAAGGCACGGAGGCTATCTCCTTAAACTCTTTGTCAGCCGTCCCTTTTCTGTAAATCTTACATTCTGAAATTTCAGAGTCAGGGTGCACCTTCCATTTAAGCCGGGCTGATTTAATGTCAGGCGCTACGCTTAGGAATATCGGCGGCGGCGGGCCCATAGCAAACCGCACCTCAACTATATTGGAGGGGCTGCTTTCCATTCCGTTTTTGAATGCGGCTGTAATTTTATAAAAGACCGGTTTATCCAGCGGGGGGTTCTGATCTGTAAAATTAAGTTCCGGCACTGCGCCGACCATTTGATATATGCCGTCTTTTTCATCTGCCTTGTAAACTTTAAATCCGCTGACATCCTGCACATTTTTATGCAGCCATTGAAGCCTGATTTTTTTGTCAATCTGCATTGCCTGCAGTTCGTACGGCATTTCCAAAGGTTTGACATCTTTTTTGACGGCATCTGCTCCGGAAAAACATTTAAGCGTCCTGCTTACAACTGCAGTGGAGATCTCATTTAATTTGTCATTAAGCATGCCTTCTGAAACAGTTATTTTTTGTTCAAAACATAGCTCCCGCGCCTTGATGTCCAGCACTTTAATTGAGACTGTTATAATTCCGCCGTCCTTATTTACATCCCCGTAAACGCTGAAATCAAAACCGAGCGCGGTGCCCACATTAAGCATCTCCTGCGGTTTGAGACGGCTTATCTGGTAGCCCTTAAGCAAAACCTCCCTGTCAATTTTTCTTCTTTCAATAATCTCAAAAAGACCGCTCCTGTTGACGGATGATGTTAAAACGGTCGGAATGGTTTCCATAAGTGATGTCGCTTCAATGTTTTGCGGGACAAACAGGAGGAATGCTATTCTTGGTTTAGTTGCAGCAGCAAGGGTTGGCTGTAATGGTCCGATACCTACTGCAGCAAACAGCATTGCTGCAAGTAAATATAAAATAACGGCTCTCTGCATGGCAGCCTCCCCATTGCTCAAAGATTTATGATTCAATCTGCTGAAGTAGTTTTTCTATCTCTTTTCTTGAATTTTCCGAAAGAGGGCTTGAGATGTTTTTAATATCTTCAACATAAATACTGTCCGTATATTTTTCAATTGCCTTTTCGTATTCCATTCTCTTTTTCAGCATTTCAGCATTGGTATGGTACAGAACCTGCAGGTTCTGAAAGCGCGATAGCACCTTAAAACCCAGATTCTCAACCACCTTTTGCGTTACGGCCTGAAGCAGTTCACTGTCTGTCGGCATTTCAAGCGGGTCAAAGACGATATCTGCAAATGAAGCCCCCTCTGAGAAGTCATCCTTTGCTTCTTTTTGCTCTTTCAGGGTTTCTGTGATAACAACCTCGCCCTCTTCCACATCTATAACCCTGAAAGAAACGCCGACCGTTGCCAGTTTTTTTTCAGTGCCGACTTTGTATTTAATCGTTTCCCTGAGGTCTTCTTCTATCATGGCAGGCGGTGCAGTCTTCACATCGCCTTCAGTTGCCGTCCCTCTCTGCGACATGAGCCAAAACTGATAGGCGGGGTTTGGCGTGGATTTTTTGCCGACTACTACGCTCTTCATCTGATAGCTTTCTGCAATATTTCTGTCCACATCGTAATTAAGCACACTGCCGAAAATAAATATGTCAGTGCCTTTAAGCTTGCCTGCCTTTTTTGCGCTTTCAATGTCATAAATGCCCGCCTGTCCGTATTCTATCTCTTTAAGGATGGCTCCGAGGACGTCCCTTGCGAGCACCTTAACGTCGCTGCTTGCATTGGATGTTATGTAAGACAGCAGGTTGTCTGTCACAATCTTGCCCACATCAGGCTTATTGCTCGGCGATGTGAAATCCATGATGGCAATTTTTTTGATAACCCGTTCCTTAATGCCGTCTTTCAACGCCTGGATTTTATAAACAGATTCTTTGTGTTTAGGGTTAAACTCAAGCGCCTTTTCATACCATGACAGCGCATTGCCAAAATATCCTTTTGACTCAAAGGCTTCTGCCTTTGAAATAATGCCGGCGATAAACTGATTAACGGCATCAGCCACCTCTTTTTCTTTATTTGCGGCAGGGTTATATTTAAAGGCTGTAGTCAAATCCATGTATGCCGCATAAAGACGTTTCTCCGAAAGGCGCTGTCTGAACCGGCTGATGTAGAAAACTCCTGCCTGCTGCTGTATTTTTGCAGATTTCTGCCCTATATCCTCCGAAGGGTTTATCATATAAGCCTGCCGTGCAAGCGCAGTTGCCTTGTCCCAGTCATTTTTTGCGGCGAATTCCTCTGTTTTTGCAATTAAATAATCAGGTGTGTTTTTGCTTCTGGCGTCTTCAATGCGGGCGATGATATCAGAATTGTCAGGCACAATTTCCCGTGCGGCTGAAAGCGTCTTCATGACGTTTTCCCAGTCATCGGTTTCCTTGAATTTTTCCGCATCCTTCAGGTAATAGAAAAGACCTTCGTCCTCAGCCTGCTTAATCTTTGTTACAACATCAAGATAGTTTGGGTACATTTCATTTATTTGTTTTAATGTCTTAATGCTCTCAACCCATTTATTTTCCGTCATTGTCTTTGACGCCTCGGAATACATGCTCTCGGCGGTCTTTACTATTCTGTCCAATTCAGACTTAATAAGGTTCCGCAGTTTTAAAACTTCTTCGTCATCAGGCGTAAGCTGGCTTGCTTTTTCCGCCTCCTGATATGCTACCTTTACCTGTTCAAAAGTAAGCGGAGTCTGGCTGAACTTTGCCTTTGCACCCTGTGCGTATCTTGCCGATAAGGCGCTTCTGGTTTTTTTAAAGGCAAAAATGTATTCGGGATTGCCGGGCTCTTTTTTAATGGCATCTTCAAACATTGACGTCGCTTCTTCAAACCTGTTGTGTTTGACAAGCTCCTGCCCGAGATCAAAACTTTCCTTCCCCGGCGTTGCACAGCCGTAAACAGCAAGCGCAAAAAATGCGAACAGGATAACAACCTTATTTTTCATTGTTTAACCTCCACCCGTAGTAAATTTAATGCTAATGACATTGCCTGTAAACGACGTTACTACGATTAAGTTTTTATTGAATATTTTATTGCTTAATTCCTCAGCCGCTTCTTTTGCATTGCCTTTTACCTCTATATCAAGCTTTGCGGTGCCGTCCCTGAAACTCCGCTCATAAATCTCTGCAACGCCGCGGAGATTATCTTTAAGGAATCTTTTTAAATCGGCCATACTGCTGAAATCCAGGCCCGATACTATCAGCTTTATGGTGTGTGTTCCGCCGATGCGCTTTTGCCATTTCGCAAGTATTTGGGAAATCAGCTTGTCACCCATATCAGAAGCCGCCTGTTTTAATGCCTCTGCACCGCCTGAAACCGGGTCTATATTGACAGATTTGGCATTAGTGGAAACCGATGCAAGGGTCTCTCCATTATCAGCGTTTATCACCTTTGAAGATATATTTGCCTGACAGGAGCGCAGGGAGGTCTCTCCGATAGGGGGGCCTGCTTTTGCAAGCGCCTGTCCTATAACAACCACCTCCGCCTCTCCCATTGAGGCGAGCGTCAGCGCAGTATCAGTGCTTAAATTAAAGTCCAGGTTGCGTGACAAAACAGGGTCGCTCCTTAAGCCTGCAAGGACGACCTGACGGTCTACCATGGTAAAGCCCTTTTCCATGAATTTTTGAAGAAGCATGCTCTCTGCAGTTCCAAGGCTGATGGAATCACCGCCCCACCAGTATGACGGCTTATCTGCGATGTTCTGTTCGGCAATAAGCAGCATGAGCCTCGGTTTTCCGACTCTTTGCATGAGTATGCCGACAGAATCAAGGTCTTTTTCAAGGCTGGTCACTGCGACAATCGCATCAATTTTCAGCCTGAGGGTGTCGCCTTCAATCTTTTCATCTATAATTTTGTAGTTTTTTATGTATCCGGCAGTCTGTGAATAAATTCTGTCATTTAAAAGTTCAAAGTTTTTTACTACTGTTTCAGATTCAACCATTACCCCGACTACCTGTTCAATTGCCCTGCGGAATGCATCGCTTAATGCCTTATCCCTTGCTATATCTTTTTTGCCGCCGGTTATGACCGCATATCCTTCTGCAATGACGCTGTCGCCGGCATATGAATAATTCTCAGCCGCAAACAGCAATGCCATGGCGGCAAGGATTATTAAAAAAAACGTAGTTGCTTTCATGCTTTTATTTTAATACAAAAGCAACCTTTGCGCCTGCAAGGAATCCCGCTTTCTGGTTTGCCGAGAAAATCTTTACTGCATCGTCATCCGACACCTGCAGGTCTGACGGCGATACAGTGCCGGAGGCTTTTACGATAAGGGGATTTTTTACTTCCCTTGTGCCGAGCGCCGCCTTTGCCTTGTCGGTGCTGTTTGTGTATTCACCGCACCCCTGCTCCACAAGCACCTTCTGGCTTATTTTGGAAGGGTCATAAAGTATTTCGCCTTTAGGCGTGAAAATCCTGTTTATCAAAGCAGGTCTGAAGTTCTGTTCTGTGGCGTCAATGATAAGCCCGTCGTATTTCTCTTCAACCGGCACAGGCTTGGGCTGAAACTTAGGCGCAGACTCCGGTTCCACGAGTTCTTTTTTTACATCGGGTTTTAAAATCTTTGAATAAAGGGCATCTGCAAAACTCCCGGGACCTGTCATGCCTATTTTCATTATTACAAGCGCTGACTCCTCTTTTTCATTGTATTCCTTCTGAACAACCCTTGCGCCTTTGACAAACCCGGAAACCGCCACCCGTACCACATCGTATTGCAACTCTGCATCCTTTACCAGAGTGTCTCCGACAACTGCCACGCCTTCAAGGATTTCTGCCAATTGGCGGTATGCAAGGGTGGTTGCAGCCCTTTCAGCAGTCAGTCTTTTCTTTGCAGGTGAAGTTGCTGTTGGCGACGGAAGCCCTTCAGCCGCAACGAGGATATAGTCATTTACAAATGCCTGCTGGGGCGATGTTGTGACGGTAAGATTATTCTGATTCAGCCACTTGCTTACAGTCTGAAACTTTGCATCAATGTCCGGCATTGAAGGCGCTGAAGGCATTGCCGGAGCTGAGCCTGCCGGCTGTTCTTCGCCCATTGCGGCGCTGACTGCAAAGAGCACAATACACATCATTATCAAAAGAACTTTTTTCATAATAAGACCTCCTTTGAAATTTTTGTTCAACATCGTTTAAATTTGTTTAATGTTGTTCAACGTTGAACCTTTTAAACTATCTTGAACAAAGTTGAACCATACTTAATTTTCTAATATATATTCATCTTCTGCCGGAGCATCCTTATGGCAAGCAGGGATTCTGCCCCGCTGACAGGCGCATCAACCCGGAATTCGCCTGAAAGCTCGCTTTCCATAATACTGCGCGACGTCATGTTCATCACTGCGTTATAAAAAGGCGCCGTAGGCCTTACATCAGGAAACGGCGACCTTTCATGCCCGAAATATGCAGTGGCTATCTTTTCATCGCCGGTAAGCTTTATCAGCACATCTTCAAGGATAAACGCCATCTCGCCCCGTGTTACGGTATCCTGAGGCCTGAAGAGGTATGCATTTTGAGCCGCATCATGTTTCGGCTCAAGCCCCCTTACCTTCCATTTTAGTATGGTAAGGATTTCATCCTTAAATTCATTATTGACTATATCCGGAGGGGTAAACTCCGCCTTCATTTTGTCAAGCTGGCCGACAACCGGGATCCGGCCTGCAAAGAGCTTGTCAAGCTTTAACTCATCTATCAGAAGCGCTGCCAGGTCGCCGCGGGTAATTGAATCCTTGACTGCTATTTTCTTGCCCACATCTCCGACAGTAATGCCTCCCATTGCACGGACGATAGTATCCGTCTTTTTCCATGCCTTGTCCGCCTTTTCGTGCCATTTTCCTTCTCTCTTGGCATTAAGGACTTCGGCGAATTTATCCCTCGCCTGCTGGAACTCCAAGGCCTCAAAATAGGCAAGCCCCATAAAGTACTGGAGCGACTCTATGCCCTGATAATAATAAAGCTTCTTTTCATCCACTTTGAGTTCTTTGGCAAGATTATATGCCTCAACAGTCTTACTGAGCCAATCCGGCCCGTCCATAATTGTATTAACCCTTATAACTGAGAGATAATGATCAAACTTATCTTCATCTGTCTTTGCCTTTTTACCGCCTTTTTTTACATAATCAAGCACCCTTTGATTTTCAACTGCGCTGAATGCCGGGTCAGGCTGAGCCATTACCTTGTGAGCCGATACTATCGCGAGCCCGCCGTAGGCCGGGTAAAAACCCTCTTCGCAGAATAATGCCCTGTCAAATTTTTCTTTGGCTGCATCCATCCTGCCCTGCTCCAGCGCCTCCATGCCCCTTAAATAGTGATGCTGGGGGTTATCCTCAGGCGAAGTGCATTTTGCCACATGCTGTTTTGCACAGCCTGAGGCAATTATGGCCGACAGGATTCCTAATAAAAGTATGAAGATTTTTCTCCTCATGTATAACACCTCCTTAGATTTTAAGGCATTTACCCCGTTAGAAAAGTTTTTCTAAAGGGGTCTGCCTCTTTGCGTTTAGAAGAAGTTTACCTGCCGTTTTAGTTTAAGTAAAGTGAATTTTCACCACATAGGCTTTAATTTACTTAACCGCCTCTTTATACATTATTTTTAATGAATATTGAGAAAAATTTAATATCTGGAAATCAGGCTTCTGGCTGATGCTGTTTGCCAGATATACGGTATTTTCAGGATAACTAACCATGAACTCGCCGAGATTTTTTTCCTCCACATTAGTCACCCATGTGGTGTTTTGAAGGGCGTCCTTGACTGCAAAATTCGTATTTACATCATTTACGCCGCTCACCGTTACATTTATCTTTTTGGCTATGCCTGTAATATGCTTTGAGAGTTTCTCCATAATCAAGGGGGAAATTTTTTCAGAAAGGCCCTTCAGCCCGTTTGCCGCTGCATCCTCCACATTCATTGCAAGTCCCTTGCCTTCTTCTGCGCCGGCAGTCAGTATGACCATCTTGCCGGAGGCGTCTCTGGTTACAATACGGTAAGTCAGCCTTACGGTTACATTATTAAACGGCATGGAGACGCCGTAGCCCACATCCGCGCCTTTTTTGGTTGAAATGGAGTAATCAATTTTCCCTATGATAATAAGGTTAGAGAGGAACTTGTACATTAAGGACCGCAGGGTCATATAATTACCTGACTTCATAGCCTTTTCAACGTCTGCAGCGTCAATTTCATGCGTCGGAGCCACATCAACCACCTGAAAGCCCTGTTCCGTGAGTTTGCCTATCAATGACTCGGAGAGGATATTGGTTTCATCGTATTCGTCTATTGTTTCAAGACGGCTTTCGTGTTTGCTGCTTGACTCGCTTACGACCTTCGGCTTTCTTGCAGGGATAAATACTGCAATTGAGTTGTTAAGCGCCAGCGACATAAGGGCGTCCCGCGCCTTTGAGGGTTCAACACAGGCGTTTATCTTGGTCCAGAATGTATTTTTGCGGTTATCTTCAATAATTACCTTGTATCCCGTAACAACCCCCCTTATCTGCTTGCTTACGGCGTCATCCACAAGGGCAAAATTCTGTACAACGCTCTGCGCCTTAACCTCTACTCCGACAACTTGTTCAACGGCATTCCATTTGGCCCGTGCAACCGCCTCTGCCTTTGCAGAGGGGACGTCGTTATTTACAATAACCGCCTCGCCTTCGGAGTCAATGCATTTAGTTTGCGCTAAAGCTCTGGATACACTTCCGGCCAGCAGAAGCAATAAAGCTGGGACAAGCAGTTTTTTTATTATCATTTTTTTTATTCCTTATTTTTTAAAACTCAACCCCGGCTTCTGCAAATGGACCGCCGAAATTAAGGTTTGCTACTACATCCTTCTGGTCAATTTTCAGGTCTTCATACCTGTACCCTGCGCCTATAAATGCAAGTCCTAAGAACCTGTACTTAACCCTGCCAATTAAATCATAGTAGTGATTGGAGCCGTATGCTATACCACGTACCTCTGCCTCAAGTGCGAGTTTTTTGCTAATGTCCGCCTGCGCGCCTAAATAAACCATCGGCACCGGGAACATAACACTTGTGGATTCCTTAAGCCCTCCCTGCGTTACTTCTGCGCTTAAATCAATAATTCTTATATTCAAACCAGCATCTACGTTTAATTTCCCGAGCGTGACTGTTTT
>JACRGX010000051.1 GCA_016212185.1 Nitrospirota bacterium | reverse complement strand
GTAATGGATTGTGTCAGTGAAGATGAATACCTGAGATGGAGAGACATTTGACCGCCTCCACCAGATACCAAGGATTGGTATCAAGTATTACTTACAAAAGATGAGTATTTTTCTAAATAGATTTGGCTTCGGGCAACTTCACTTAACAGCGGCACAAACGGTAAACATAACAAACCTGTCGGCTTCGTCTGTGCCGCAGACGTTAGCCATTCATTACAGGTAAAAGGAGGGAAATAAAATGTTAAAAAATACAACCGTCCCAGATTTTATATATAAATCTGTTCTATTAGGCGTATTGAGAGGCAAATTAGTTATTCTTAGTTTGTGTACGTATTATATACAATTTTCTCGAAATTCGTGGAGGTAAAGAAAATGTCAGAAATAACAACAGTGATAGTCGATATGGTGGGTTCTACACAAATAGAACAAGATATTGGTATTAAAGGGATGACCCAGATTAAAAACGAATTAATGGAATCTATTAGCACAGTGGCAAACCGTACGCGTGGACGCATCGCCAATTTTTTTGGAGATGGAGCTCTTATAATTTTTAAAGACCAAGATAGTATTTTTAATGCCTGCTTTTTTATATCAAAACTATTAAGTCAGTTATCAGAAGAAAACACAAATACAAGAGGGAAATATAACCCCATACATCTCAAATGTGGGATTGACCATGGGAACGTTAGTTGTCTTAATGACGGAGTAAATCTCAGTGGGATGCCAATAAATATATCTGCTCGTTTAGCAAACATTTGTAAGCCTGATCAGGTCTTGGTTGCTTCACCTATTGCTCAATTAGGTAAAAAACGGGGTATGTCATTTTCAGCAGGAATTATTGTAAATATAAAGGGAATTGGAAAGATTACTGTTTACGAATTTAAATAAAAATGGGACGGTTCTATTTAAAAGCTGCCTGCAGCGGCTGTTAATGAATAAACGCAAAACAACAGAGTGAAATTTGGTATAATTGTTTTAGAACGAGTAAAAGGAGGGAACTCATGAGTAAAAAGGAACTTCTTATAGATGAGATTAAGCAAGTCCCTGAGTCTTTTCTTGATGAGGTTTTAGATTTTGTTCACTTCCTAAAGACAAAGATAATAAAGGAAAGGGTTGATATTGCTATTGCAAGCGAATCCTCTCTCAAGAAAGATTGGCTTAAGCCGGAAGAGGATGAGGCATGGCAAAATTTGTAAAAGGTGTTGCGGATAGTCATATTGTCCTATATAAAATCGGCAATCTTAAAATAGAAAAGCTTACCGAAGTCATTAAAAAGGTAGTTGAAATAATCCGAGGATAAAAAGGACGCTTTATTATTTTGCCTGCAACAACAACTAACATAGCGGAAAAGACCACCGTCCAAACCCCAAAGCATCGGGGCTTCTTTTGCAACGGGAACGTTAATCTATACAAAAAAATATTAAGCAGCCAGTTTGCTTGACTTAACATAAAGCGTTATGTGTTCATGCGCCTGGAGTATTTTAATAATTTGAAGGATATTTTCAGCCCGCGGATTGCCGTGCGGTCCGAGCATACGATGAAGGCTTTTGCTGGATTTTGCGGCCTTTTTCGCAAGCCCCTCAAAGGTAAGGAAGAATAAATGGGACGGTTCTATTTAAAGACCGTCTGCAACGGACAGATAACAGAGTGCATATATGTTTCATAAACAAACAGTGCAGAGGTATGATATAATAAATCAGTGAATCGTGAGCGGAGAAAAGTCATAGGAAATATCTTTGCAGACGCAGCTAAATATACGCTTACGGCTGGTGTTATCGGGAGTATATTGACAGATAAGTTTATTGCATCGATTGGTTTTTCTCTCGGATTGGCTTTTGTATTATTTGCGTTATTGTCATATTTTGTAACCCCAAAAGACAAGGAGGATTAATTATGGAAGGACTTTATATCATGCTTGGCATAGCAGTATTGGCGGGGATTGTTTTTCTAATAGCTTTCAAGATTCAGGATAGAAGAAAACACAGCCACTAAAAACTAACCCTTCTAAAAATCAAGAAATCCCTGCCCGCAACGACAGATAACACCAGATTGGCGTAAAAAACCCTTCGGGAAATCGGCGGGCTTTATTTTCATATTTTTTAAGGAAGAAGCCGTAACTTCGCCAATCCAAACCGATACACGGTCACCGCACAAAAAAAAATTAAGCAGCCAGTTTGTTTGACTTAACATAAAGTGTTATATGTTCATGCGCCTGAAGTATTTTAATAATCTGTGGGTAAAAAAATGGGACGGTCTATTTAAAGACTGCCTGCAACGGCTGATACCGAATAAACACAAAACAACAGAGTTAAATTTGGTATAATTGTTTTAGAACGAGTAAAAGGTGGCATAATTACAGCGGATAGTCATATTGTCCTATATAAAATCTGCAATATTTAAATAGAAAGACAAGAATGAAGATTCGTGATATTATAAAATTGATAGAAAGCGATGGTTGGTATCAAGTTGATACGAGAGGAAGCCATCGGCAATATAAAAACCCTACGAAGGCAGGCAGGGTAACTATTGCCGGTCATCCTAATGATGATTTGGCGCCAGGGACTTTAAACAGTATTTTGAAGCAGGCTAAATTGAAGGAGGTAAAATAAGATGTATCGTTTTCTTGTTGTAATCGAGAAGGCAAATGGAAACTATTCTGCATATTCACCTGACTTGCCCGGATGTGTAGCTACAGGGGCTACGCGCGAAGAAGCAGAGCAAAGTATGCATGAAGCCATTGAATTGCACTTGCAAGGGCTGAAGGAAGATGGGCTGTCCATCCCTCAGTCAACTTCCTTTGCAGAGTATGTTGCCGTCAGATAAAATTTCAGTACAGGCACTTTAACCAGCCGCAGCCACGATACACGGTCATCACTTCACTCTACCGTGTATCGGAACAAAAGAGAACTGCAAAATTTTACTGCAAATATTGCCCTGTTTCCGCCTCATTACCCCCTGTTTTCAAGCTTACGGAGCGGCCGCCTGAAAGCATTGATAGTTTAGGTGGATTAATGCTAAAATAACACGCTGAATTAAGGCATAATCCATTCTTTCTAAAACATTTCAAGAGGAGATTTAATGGTTAAGCAATTGATAAACATTGAAGATGAGATGAAGGTCAGCTACCTTGATTATGCGATGAGCGTAATCATCGGAAGGGCGCTTCCTGACATAAGGGACGGGCTTAAGCCAGTCCAGCGGAGAATCCTCTATGCAATGCTCAGGGAAGGGCTTGTGCCCGGAAAGAAATATTCAAAATGCGCCGGCGTAGTCGGCGAGGTGCTTAAAAAATATCACCCACATGGAGACTCCGCGGTTTACGAGGCGCTTGTAAGGCTTGCGCAGGACTTCAATATGCGCTATCCGCTTGTTGACGGACAGGGGAACTTCGGCTCTATAGACGGAGACCCTGCCGCGGCATACAGATACACAGAGGCACGGCTCACAAAACTCGCCGAGGAAATACTTACCGATATTGACAAAGAGACCGTTGACTTTGTCTCTAACTTTGATGAAACAACTGCGGAGCCTGTGGTCCTGCCGTCCAGAGTTCCGAACCTGATTATCAACGGGTGTTCGGGCATAGCCGTCGGCATGGCTACAAACATACCGCCGCATAATCTCGGAGAGGTCATTGACGGACTTGTGAAGATGATAGACAACCCTGACATCACAATCAAGGAATTAATGAAAGACATCAAGGGTCCTGATTTCCCCACAGGCGGCGTTATCCACGGGCGGCAGGGCATAGTTGACGCATACAATACAGGCCGGGGGCTGGTAAAAATTCGGGCCAAGGTCACGATTGAAGATGAGGGAAAAAACGAAACCATCATAATCAACGAGCTTCCGTATCAGGTGAATAAGGCGCGGCTCATAGAGAAAATCGCAGAACTCGTGCGTGAAAAGAAGGTGGAAGGCATCTCCGACCTCAGGGATGAATCAGACCGTGAGGGAATCAGGGTTGTTATTGAACTCAAGCGCGGAGAAATGGCGCAGGTAGCGCTCAACCAGCTCTACAAACATACTGCAATGGAATCCACTTTCGGCATAATAATGCTTTCAATCGTAAACGGCCAGCCAAAGGTGTTTGACCTCCAGAGAATACTGTCCCACTTCCTTATGCACAGGCGCGACGTAATTATAAAAAGGACGCGCTTTGAACTCAGAAAGGCGGAAGAAAGGGCGCACATCCTTGAAGGGCTTAAGATTGCGCTTGATAACCTTGATGCGGTAATCAGCCTGATAAGGAAATCAAAGACCCCTGAGGCTGCGCTTGAGGGATTAATTCAAAACTTCCCGCTCACAAAAATTCAGGCTCAGGCCATCCTTGACATGAAACTCCAGAGACTCACGGGACTGGAGAGGGAAAAAATTATCACCGAGTATAAAGATATTCTCAAGGAGATTGAAAAGTTAAAGGCAATTCTTGCAAGCAATGCGCTTGTAAATAATATAATCCGGCAGGAGCTGACTGAGATAAGGAAGAACTATGCGGATCCGAGAAGAACTGAAATCACGGCAGAGACAAAGGAAATAACCATTGAAGACCTGATAACTGAAGAAGAGATGGTCATAACCATCTCGCATCAGGGTTATATCAAGCGCAATTCCCTGACCCTTTTCCGGAGCCAGAGAAGGGGCGGGAAAGGACTTCTCGGCATGGAGACGAGGGAAGAGGACTTTGTTGAACAGCTTTTCCTTGCCTCAACGCACGATTACCTTTTCTTCTTCACAAACCTAGGACGTCTTTACTGGCTTAAGGTATACCAGCTTCCTGAGGCCGGCAGGGCTACAAAAGGCAAGGCCGTCGTAAACCTTTTACAGCTTTCAGAGGGAGAAAAGATAACCACAGTCATGCCGGTAAAAGAATTTAAAGAGGGGATTTATCTTTTCAAGGCGACAAAAAAGGGCGTCGTAAAAAAGACATCGCTTCTTGCTTACAGCAACCCGAGGACCAAAGGCATTAACGCAATCAACCTGGACCCGGATGATGAACTCATCGGAGTAAAGGCAACGGACGGCACAAAGGATATTATCTTAAGCACCCGTGAAGGACTGTCCATAAGGTTTAACGAAAAAAATGTCCGTGAAATGGGAAGAGTCGCACACGGCGTAAGAGGCATTAAGCTCCAGCAAAACGATGAGGTAGTTTCAGTAGATGTTTTGGATGAAAAGACCACGCTCCTTACAGTAACCGAAAACGGCTACGGCAAAAGGACAAAGTCAGAGGAATACAGGGTCCAGAGCAGGGGCGGCAAGGGTATAATCACCATAAAAATAACACCAAGGAATGGCAGAGTAGTCGGAATCCTGCAGGTAGCAAATGAAGACGAGATAATGATTATTGCAAACAGCGGCAAACTTATCAGGCTGAAATCATCAAACATCTCCACAATCGGCAGGAATACCCAGGGAGTCAGGCTCATTGACCTGAGCGAAGGAGACAAGGTCATGGGCATAGCGTGTACAGCGGAGACTGAAACAGCGGATACAGAAGCAGAGTAAATATGTCTCTCTTTAAAAAAATCCCTGACTACCTCAGGTTAATAAAGTTTTCCCATTCTGTCTTTGCGCTTCCATTTGCATTTACAGGCGCGCTGATTGCGGCAAACGGCATTCCTGATTTAAACCAAATTTTATGGATAACCATTGCAATGGCCGGCGCAAGGTCAGGCGCCATGGGCATGAACAGGATTATAGACAGAAAAATTGACGCGCTTAACCCGCGGACAAAAAACAGGGAAATACCAAGCGGTGCTGTAAGGACAGGCGAGGCGCTTTTTTTTACGATTACCGCCTTTGTTGTTCTGGTATTTTCTGCATGGATGCTTAATCCCCTTTGCCTGAAATTGTCTCCTTTTGTGATTTTTCTGCTTATCGCTTATTCATATACAAAAAGGTTTACCTGGTTAAGCCATGTGGTCCTCGGCATTGCAATCTCGCTTGCGCCTGTAGGCGCATGGATAGCCGTAAGAGGAACCTTTGAACCGGAGGTTTTATTACTTTCATCTGCCGTTGCCTTTTGGATCGCAGGCTTTGATGTTTTTTATGCCATGCAGGATACTGAGTTTGACAAGACTCACGGGCTTTATTCCATACCCGCCAAGTTCGGCATTAAAAAATCCCTGTGGATTGCAAGAGGCTTTCATTTGCTCACTATTGGATTGCTTTTCAGCCTGATTCCTGTTTTTAACTTAAAGGGGTTTTATCTCGCCGGCGTCTTGATTGCATCAGCGCTTCTATTGTATGAACATTCTCTGATAAAAGCAGACGACCTGAGCAGGCTTGACATGGCATTTTTTAATATTAACGGATACATCAGTATTACGGTATTTGCGTTTACGCTGATGGATTATCTGATTCCGCTGTGAACAGCTTGTATCCTGAATCTTGAATCCTGTATCATATATTCCATGGCTTACAAAGATTTACGGGAATTTTTAAAGCTACTTGAATCAAAAGGACTCCTTAAACGCATCAATGCCGAAGTGGACCCTGTGCTTGAGATTACGGAAATAACTGACAGGATGTGCAAAAGCCCCGGCGGCGGCAGGGCGCTTTTTTTTGAGAATGTTAAAGGCTCGGCATACCCTGTTGTAACAAATATCTTCGGCTCTTTTGAAAGAATGTGTCTTGCCCTTGAGGTTCAAAGGCTTGATGATGTTGCAGGACGCATTGAGGAACTGCTGAGTCAGGCGGCTCCGAAGACACTGCTTGAAAAAATTGCTCTGCTGCCAAAACTTTTTGAATTCTCCAGATACTTTCCAAAGAGCGTAAAAAATGCGCCCTGTCAGGAAGTCATTGAAAAAGACAATCCTGATTTATCCAGGTTCCCTGTGCTTAAATGCTGGACCGGGGATGGCGGGCGGTTTATTACACTGCCAATGGTATTCACAAAAGACCCTGAGACAGGCATGCAAAACTGCGGGATGTACAGAATTCACATTTACGACAAAACCACGACGGGTATGCACTGGCACATTCATAAAGACGGGGCGCGGCATTATGATAAATACAAGGCGCTGAAAAAACGCATGCCTGCCGCTATTGCCGTGGGCAGCGACCCCGCGGTGATATATTCTGCAACAGCGCCTCTTCCATCATCAGTGGATGAGATGATCTTTGCAGGATTTCTGAGGAAAGAGCCTGTGGAAATGGTAAAGTGCATCACTTCAGACATTGAGGTGCCTGCAAACAGCGAACTTGTGATTGAGGGTTATCTTGAGCCGGGCGAACTGCGCCTTGAGGGACCATTCGGGGACCATACTGGTTTTTATTCAGCGGCTGATCAGTATCCCGTATTTCATGCAGCCTGCATAACACACAGAAAAGATATGATTTATCCCGCAACAATCGTTGGAAAACCTCCGATGGAAGACTGCTACATGGGCAAGGCTACAGAGAGGATTTTCCTGCCTCTTCTAAGGCTTGACTTCCCTGAGATCAAGGACTTCAACCTGCCGATGGAAGGCGTGTTTCATAATGCGGCATTAATTTCAATTAAGAAGAGTTATCCCGGACATGCTAAAAAGATTATTCACGGACTCTGGGGCAAAGGACAGATGATGTTTTCAAAATTATTGATTATCGTTGATGATGATGTGGACGTTCAGAATATCTCATACACTGCATGGCGCATTTTAAATAATGTTGACTGGAAAAGAGACGTTGTCATTGCCGAGGGTCCTGTTGACGATCTGGATCATTCTGCAAGCTGGCCGAGATACGGTTCAAAAATGGGCGTTGACGCCACGCGGAAAACAAAGGAGGAAGGCATGATGAGGGACTGGCCCAAAGAATTATTTATGTCTGAAGAAATTAAAAAACTCGTTGCCGCAAGGTGGAAGGAATACGGCTTTGAATAAGGATATATTAAGCGATTTTGACCTTTACTTAATCGGAGAGGGAACTCACTACAAAAGTTATGAAAAGCTCGGCGCGCATATAAAAAAGATTAAGGGAAAAAACGGAGTCCACTTTTCCGTCTGGGCGCCGAATGCGGAAGCAGTAAGCGTAATAGGAGATTTTAATAAATGGAATAAGAAGCGCCATCTGATGCGTTTAAGCGGAAACTCAGGGATATGGGAGCTGTTTGTCCCAGGCCTCGGAGAGGGTGAGATTTATAAGTTCTGGGTAAAGTCTAAATTTAACAATTATGCCGAGGAAAAGGCAGACCCTTACGGGTTTTATTTTGAGGTGCGTCCCAAAAGCGCATCAATCGTCGCTGATATAAACAAATATAAATGGTCAGACCATGCATGGATGACGCAAAGACAGAAGAAAAACTGGCTTGAATCTCCTGTCTCAATCTATGAGGTCCACCTTGGTTCATGGGTGAGGATTGCTGAGGAAAATAACCGTTCCCTTACATACAGGGAGCTTGCACAGAACCTTATCCCTTATGTTAAAGAAATGGGCTATACGCACATTGAACTTATGCCGGTCATGGAACACCCGCTTGATGAATCATGGGGATATCAGGTCATAGGCTATTTTGCTCCTACAAGCCGCTTTGGCGCCCCGGAGGACTTCATGTATTTTGTAGACCAGTGTCATTTAAATAACATCGGCGTCATCCTGGACTGGGTTCCTGCGCATTTCCCGAAAGACCCGCACGGGCTTGCATCCTTTGACGGAACATGTCTTTATGAACATGCAGACCCGAGAAAGGGAGAGCACAGGGACTGGGGCACATTAATCTTCAATTACGGCAGGAATGAGGTGTCCAACTTTCTTATATCCAATGTCCTTTTCTGGCTTGAAAAATATCATATAGACGGCCTGCGGCTGGATGCAGTGGCATCAATGTTATATCTTGATTATTCAAGACAGCCCGACGACTGGCTCCCCAATATCTACGGAGGGAATGAAAACCTTGAGGCAATAACATTCCTCAAAAAATTTAATGAGGTCGTGCATCAGCAGCACCCCGGCGTACTTACCATTGCCGAGGAGTCAACTGCATGGACCATGGTGTCAAGACCCACTTATCTCGGCGGGCTTGGATTCAGCTTAAAGTGGAACATGGGCTGGATGCATGACACGCTTGTATATTTTACAAAAGACCCTGTTCACAGGAAATACCATCATAATAATCTCACATTCAGTCTTCTTTACGCATTTACAGAGAATTTCGTTCTCGTTCTTTCACATGATGAGGTTGTGCACGGGAAATGCTCTATGCTTGACAAGATGCCGGGGGATTTCTGGCAAAGGTTTGCAAACCTAAGGCTTCTTTACGGGCTTATGTACAGCCATCCAGGCAAAAAACTCCTCTTCATGGGAGGAGAAATCGGACAGTGGGTTGAATGGCGGTTTAATGAATCCCTTGAATGGCAGCTTTTGCAGTATGAGCCCCATCTGAAACTGCAGAGGTATGTTAAAGACCTGAACTCTATTTACAAGCGGGAGCCTGCGCTTTATGAAATAGATTTCCACCATACGGGTTTTGAGTGGATAGACTTCAATGACTGGGAACACAGCGCGGTGTCCTTTATGAGAAAGGCAAAAAATCCTGATGATTTTGTTGTCGCGGCGCTTAATTTTACCCCAGTGCCAAGAGGCGGCTACCGCATCGGAGTGCCAAAAGAAGGTTTTTACAAAGAGATTATCAACAGCGATTCAGGCATCTACTGGGGCAGCAACATAGGCAACTCAGGAGGCGTCCATGCAGAACCGATTCCATGGCATGGAGAGCCTTTTTCCCTGAACCTCACTCTCCCGCCGCTCGGCATGGTTATTTTAAAACGACAGTGAATAGCGCTCAAGTTGGAAACATGATTTTTCCTGCTCACTGTTCACCGTTCACTATTCACTGTTCACTGATTACTGTTCACTGATTACTGTTCACTGATTACTGCCGCTTCAGTGTTATTGACACTCTTCTTTTATATGTGATACGCTTTTATTAAGCAGTACACCATGAAAATTAAGGTCTGATAAGCCCTTTTTAATAGATAAAAATGGACAAAACTGCCGTTACAAAAGACGCCCGGAACTATATAGCAAAAGGCGAACTGGATAAAGCCATTGCCGAACTGCAAAAGATCCTCAAAGAAGAGCAGGACGCCAATGTTTACAATACAATAGGCGACCTGCACCTCAGGAACAAAGAAAAAGAAAAAGCCATTGAGGAATTCAAAAAAGCCGCCAATATTTTCAAGGAAGACGGCTTTTATCTAAAGGCGATTGCCCTGTACAAAAAAATTCTTAACATACATCCTTCTGATACCGCCACCCTTATTTTGCTTGGAGAACTGAATGCAGAAAGAGGCCTTACCGGCAATGCCAATGAGAATTTCTCGGCTGCGATAGATATTTTCATGAAAGAAGGCGCAGAAGGAAAGGCCTTGGATGTTTATAAAAAAATGCTTAAATTTTTCTCAACTGATATAAACCTCAGGATAAAAGTGGCAGAGCTTTCTTCTAAAGCAGGCATTACAGAAGAAGCAATCAAGGAATATGTGAATGTTGCCGTATATCATTTAAACAGGGATGAATTTAATGAGGCGCGGCAATTTTACCTTAAGGCAATTGAACTGGACCCTAAATGTACCGGAGCATTTCTCGGCCTTAGCAAAATTGCAGAGATGCAAAATGATATCCAGCAGGCAACAGAATATTTAAAAAATGCCATGTCCGCCCAGCCGAGCAACAGCGATGTCCTGCTGAACTATTCAAGACTTGCCATTAAAGCCGGGAATGCGGATGAAGGCAAACAAGCGCTTATCCGTCTCATTGAAACAGACCCGTCTAATAATGAATATAAAAAACTTTTGGGCAATATATATCTGAAAGAAGGTCTTATGGCAGAGGCGTGGGAGCAATTATTGCCTTACATAGACGAGACCCTACGGCTTGGAAATTGGGATGAGGCCATCCACTGCCTGGTAAATTTCACGGATTTTAAACCGATAGATGTTAAAACAATGCTGATAACCATCTACAAGGGTAAGGATGACGTGGAATCAACAGTCAAAGAGCTCCGGGAGCTTGCAGCGCTATATGAAAATAATGAAATGCCAGACCAAGCGATTCAGTCATACAGGGAGATTCTTACATTAATGCCCTCAGATGAATCAGCGGAAAGAAAAATCATTGAGCTTGGAAATAAAGCGGTAACATCTCCTGAAATGCAATCCGGGCAAAAACCTTCTGCTGAAGCTGAAGCCCTGCTTAAAACAGCGCCTCCTGTTATTTCGCCTGAAGACTTGCTTGAGGACGGTCTTGCCGAGGCAGACCTTCACCTACAGCAGGGGCTTAAGCAGGAGGCCATGAAGATTTATGAGAAACTGCTTTCTCGTTTTCCTGACAATGAGGAAATTATAAGGAGGATAGAAGAATTAAGCCCGCCGTCAAAAGAAAAAGATAAGGCAAAATCTAAAAAACACAGGGTATCGTATATATGAAAAACAGTGAACAGTAATCAGTGAACAGTCAGAGGAAGTGTCAGAGTATCAAAGCAAAATAACTTTGACACTGAAGTTACAGCAAGGGTAAACACTTGAAGAAGATTATGAATCATATGTAGAATAGGGGCAAACATCAAGGAACGACTATAAAAACTATGGACTATTTGGAATTTTACAAACTAAAAGAACATCCTTTCTCAAATGCGGTAGAAAATAAATTTTACTACAACAGCGCCCAGCATGCAGAGGCTATTGTACGGTTAAAGTATGCCGTAGACAGCATGAAGGGGCTTGCCGTAGTGCTGGGAGACATAGGCACCGGCAAAACTACCCTTGCGAGGAAGATGTTGGACGAACTTGATGAAAATCAGTATGAGGCCGCGCTGCTTGTTGTACTGCATTCATCAGTAACGGCAGACTGGCTAATGAGAAAAATTGCCGTTCAGCTCGGCGTGGAAAACCCCGGCACCGGCAAGGTTGAACTGCTTGGACAATTGTATGAAAGGCTGCTGGAGATCCATGAATCAGGACTTAAAACCGTGGTCCTTATGGATGAAGTGCAGATGCTTCAGACCAAGGAGATTATGGAAGAATTCAGAGGGCTGCTTAATATGGAAGCCCCGGGAGGCAAACTCATAACATTTATCTTCTTCGGGCTTCCTGAACTTGAAAATGTCCTTGCGCTTGACGAACCTTTAAAACAGCGCGTTGCAGTCATGTGCAGGCTGAAGGCATTCACCGATACTATCACAGAGGATTATTTAAAACACCGACTAAAGGTTGCAGGATGCGAGGAAAATATTTTTATGCAGGATGCAGTCAAGGCAGTTCATCTTTTTTCCAGCGGCGTTCCCCGTTTAATAAACACTGTCTGCGACAATGCGCTCCTTGAGGGCTTTCTCCTTAAAAGAAAACAGATTGATAAAGACGTTATTGAATCAGTCGCAGTAAGCCTCGGATTAGAGGCAGCAGGCAGAAAAACTCCTTCAAAACCCCGCAGGGAAATGTAAATAACTTAACTTGTAGTGATTAATATTTAATTTACAGGTATTGTAAAGTTATTAATGTCCAATTACAAAACTCAAATGCCAAATGAATGTTAAAATTCAGAATTTGACATTTGGATTTTGAAATTCAGGTGCTGGTTATTCTTCCGCCGGCGGGTTGATAATCAGTTTTGTAACCTTCATTAAGAAACTGTAGCTGCCTGCCTCAATTTTAAGAGAAGACGAATAATGGAAATCACCCTCTTTTTGCGGTTCAGCATAATTAATATGTATTTTTTTCCCCCCTGCCCTGATATCCTGGCTTAGAGGCAAAAGTGTAGCTCTGTCAAGATGTATCTCCCTGTCTGCCGTATTTATGACATATTCCATCTCATTTTTTGACATAACAGTATTCTCTTTGCAGCCTGAAACAGAATTTTTACAATCGGAATTCGTCAGGCCGTTCCACCAGAAAATTGAGCGCTGCATTGCCTTGCTGAATTCCTTCATGTTCTGGAACAGTTTACTGTCTGATTTATTGCTCGCCTTCCCTGAGGCGTTATTTATCACGCCGTCTTTTACAATATAGTCACCTGCAAGCATTCCAAAGGTGTACAGCCTTACATGCATCCAGCCGCTGTTTTTCAGTGTAACCGCGGCATCAACATACATATACGGATTGTCATCCTTCTCAATATTTATGCCTGAAATTATTTTCAGCGTGTGAACATCGCCTTTTGCCTTTGAGATAATCTCATCAAGCGTAAGGTCAAGGTCTTTGTACGGGGCAAGGGGCGCAACCTTGGGGGCACAGCCTAAAGCAGTGAACAGTAAACAGTAAACAGTGAACAGTGAACAGATTTTAAAAAAAGAGTATTTCAAGCGCCTCCTGAACATTCTTTACCCCGATAATCTCAATATCATGCCCTTTGAGATGACCGGCATTGCCCGCAGGAACTATGCCTTTTTTAAAACCAAGTTTTGCGGCCTCTTTAAGCCTTATATCTGCATGGCTTATTGCCCTTAACTCTCCTGAAAGGCCGATCTCGCCAAAGACAACTGCAGAAGGGTCCACCGCCTTGTTTTTAAAGGAAGACGCAACTGCCGCAATAATTGCCGTGTCCACAGCAGGCTCATCTATTTTCAGCCCTCCAACAACATTTACAAACACATCCATACTCCCAAGGTGCATGCCTATGCGCTTATCCAGCACTGCAATAAGAAGATTGACCCTATTATAATCAACACCAAGCGAGGTCCTTCTCGGAACTCCGAAATTTGATACGCTTGCCAGCGCCTGAATCTCCACAAGCAAAGGCCTTGTGCCTTCAATGCTTGCCGTGACCACCGAGCCGGGCACATTAAGCGGCCTTTCAGACAAGAAAAGCTGGGAGGGGTTGTCCACTTCTTTCAGCCCTGCCTCTGTCATTTCAAAAACACCGATTTCATTGGTGGAGCCGAACCTGTTTTTCACCGCGCGCAAAATCCTGAATGGCCCGCCTTTATCTCCTTCAAAATAAAGCACTGTGTCTACTATGTGTTCAAGCACCCTTGGGCCTGCAATAGCGCCCTCTTTTGTGACATGCCCGATTATAAAAAGGGGAATGCCGTGCTTTTTTGCAAAAAACATGAGCTTTGTCGCGCATTCCCTTATCTGGCTTACGGAACCCGGCGCCGAGGGCAGTTCAAGCGAGAATATTGTCTGAATTGAATCTACGACAACCACTTGCGGTTTTATATCCTGCGCAACTGAGATTATGCCTTCCAGAGATGTTTCAGGTAAAAGTATTATGTCACTGGACTTAGTCTTCAGTCTGTCTGCCCTGATTTTTATCTGCTCAGGAGACTCTTCGCCTGAGACATAAAGCACCTTGCCGAGTTTTGCCAGCCCCTTAATCGCCTGAAGCAAAAGTGTTGACTTGCCTATGCCTGGGTCTCCACCTATCAGCACAACAGAGCCCGGCACCACGCCTCCGCCGAGCGTTCTGTCAAATTCCCTTATCTGCGTGGAATGCCTGCTTCCGGTATGATGTGAGATTTCAGAAAGGATGACTGGCGCGGCAGTTTCGCTTCTTTTCAGCTTTGTAACGCGCTCTTCCTCTACAAAGCTGTTCCACGCCCCGCAGTCAGGGCATTTTCCAAGCCACTTAGGCGCTGAATATCCGCAGCTCTGGCATTGATAAAGGATTTTAGGACGCTGCATCTGCTGATTTTAACACAAATGGGGGTAATCATGCCGTTTGAAATTTCAGGATATGCAATGTTAAGATAACATGCTTTTCTTTAAAAATCTATTCGGGTTCAGGTTACAAACCTGAATTCGTGTGAGCCGTTTTCTGTCATTGACCCGAAAACACCCCTCACCCTTGCCCTCTCCCGCAAGGGGAGAGGGATACTAACAGTTCCCCTCCCTTGACGGGAGGGGATGAAGGGGAGGGTGATTCCCGCGTAGGCGGGAATCTATTTCATTTAACTGGTTCCCCGCTTCTGCGAGGACAAGTCTGGATTCCTGCTTTCGCAGGAATGACGGCGTGTGGGATAAAAATAATTCCTTAATTTTACACTTTTAACTTTTAATTTTTAACTTTCAGATGGCAGAGGTAATCCCTTTTAAAGGTGTTTTATATAACACTCAGAAGGTAGACGCCAATATAGTAATGGCGCCGCCTTACGATATTGTTACGCCTGAATTTAAGGACGCACTGTATGGGAAGAGCCCCTATAACATTATCCGCATTGATTTCGGCAAAGATGAAGACGGAGACAGTGAAAATGAAAACCGCTACACAAGGGCGGCAAAATTCTTCGGAGGCTGGCTCAAAAAAGGGATCCTGATTAATGACTCCGAACCTGCATTTTATTGTTATGAGATAACTTACAGGATAAACGGACAGAAGAAAAAACTCAGAGGTTTTTTGGGAGCAGTAAGGATTGAGGAACTTGGCACAGGAAGGATTCATCCCCATGAGATGACTTACTCAAAGCCGAAATCAGACAGATCTAATATCCTTCGTTATTGCAGGGCTAATACAAGTCCTATATTCTCCATTTACAGCAGCAGGAAAAAACGCGCTTCTTCCATCCTTAGCGAGGCTGTCAAAAACAAACCTTTTATTGAGGCGAAAAACGGAGAAGGTTTTGTTCACAGGCTCTGGCGTATCAGCGATAAGGCTTCTATAAATGCGGTCAAAGAAGAGATGTCTGATAAGGATATTTTTATTGCAGACGGTCATCATCGCTACGAAACATCGCTTAGGTTTAAAAATGAGATGGATAAATTAGAAGGGGCAAGGGGCAAAACGCTAAACACAAAACCATGGGATTATGTGCTCATGTTTCTTGCCAACATAGAAGATGAAGGGCTGACGCTCCTGCCCACGCACCGCATAGTTGAAGTAGATTCAAATATCAATATAAATGATTCCCTGAAAAATCATTTTGACATACAAAGAACAAGCTCCAAAGGGATCTCCGGACAACAGGCAAGGCAGAAGATGTTTGAAATAATGCATAAGCAAACGCATTGCTTCGGGATGTTTCTTACTAATGCTGATACTTATTACACGCTTTCGTTCAATAGGTCAAAAATGGGAATAGCCCTGCCGGCGTGCCTAAAAAATCTTGATGTCACTGTGCTTCATAAACTCATATTTGAAAAACTGCTGAAAATAGAGCATTACGAATATGAGATGGAACCTGAAGCTGTGGTAGAAAAGGCAAAAAAAGGTTCTTTTGAGGCTGTTTTTTTTCTTAATCCAACAAAGATTGAAGACGTTAAGAAGGTTGCCCTTGCCGGACAACGGATGCCGCCGAAGTCAACATATTTTTATCCGAAGCTTCTGACGGGAATGGTGATTTATAAGTTTTGATATGATAATCGGCATAATATCAGACTCACATGACCATATAGAAAATATCAAGAAATGCGTCCTGATATTCAAGGACAGGAAAGTTGAGTTTGTCCTTCATCTCGGAGATTATGTAAATCCTGCATCGGTTAAGGCCTTTCAGGGAATAAAACTCGTGGGAATATTCGGCAACAACGACGGCGATAAATTCAGGCTTATCAATTCGTTTAACGAAATAAATGGAGAAATTAAGGGTGATTTTCATGAATTTGAAACAGACAGCCTGAGATTTGCGTGTTATCACGGGACCGAGCCGCAATTGAGAAACTCACTGATTGAATGCGGAAAATATGATGTTGTAGCTTACGGGCATACGCATGAATGTGTGAATAAAGAAACCGGAAATACCTTAGTCCTTAATCCGGGCACATCACACGGATTCTGGAATCAGGCAACGGCCATGATATTTGACACAAAAACTAAAATGGCAGAAATCATCAGTTTATAAATCCACATTGTCCATAAAATCCTTATTAGAACATCTTAGCACCGGTTTTAAAGATGAAATAGCACACTACCGTTATATTGAACCCTGGCCTGCAGAATACGCAGAGCCTGAAGCTCCTGTAAATGACCGCCTCAAAAGCGCCCTTGAAAAGAAAGGCGTTAATAAATTTTTCACACATCAGGCAAAAGGCATTGACTTAATAAGGAAAGGGCATAACATCATTGTTATGACTCCCACTGCAAGCGGAAAAAGTTTGATTTATAACATCCCCGTGCTTGAATCCATTCTTGATGATCCGTATTCAAAATCCCTTTACCTGTTCCCGTTAAAAGGGCTTGAACAGGACCAGTTGAAAATATTACGTGAAATTGCAAAAGACCTTGACATAGCGCATCCTGCTGAGATTTATGACGGCGACACAACCGCTTACAGGAGGAAAAAAATCCGCGACTCATTTCCAAGCATAATCTTTTCAAATCCGGATATGCTTCACCTCGCAATAAATGCCTTTCATACAAAATGGGCTGATTTCTTTAAAAACTTGAAATTCGTAGTCATTGATGAGATTCATACTTACAGGGGCGTCTTCGGCTCGCATGTTGCGCAGGTTCTAAGAAGGCTTAGAAGGATTTGCAGATATTACGGCTCAAACCCGCAGTTTATTGCCTGTTCTGCAACGATTGCCAATCCCGGAGAATTAGCCGGAAATCTCACAGGGCTTGATTTTGAACTTATTGACCACAGCGGAGCCCCAAGGGGAGGAAGGCACATTGTATTTTTAAATCCGTGGGGAAGCCCTTATACAGCTTCAACAAAGGCATTTAAATTATGCCTTGACGAAGGATTAAAAAGCATTGCATTTACAAAATCAAGAAAGATAACGGAATTGATGTACAGCTGGCTTGTTGACGCCTCGCCTGAAAATGAGGGGCTGGTAAGTTCATACAGGGCAGGTTTTCTGCCGGCTGAAAGAAGGGAGATAGAGCAGAGGCTTTTCTCGGGTGAGCTTAAAGGCGTAATATCCACAAGCGCCCTTGAACTTGGCATTGATATTGGCGGGCTTGACGCCTGCATCCTTGCAGGCTATCCCGGAAGCATTGCAAGCACATGGCAGCGCGCAGGAAGGACAGGCCGACAGGGGCAGGATGCAGTAATTATACTGGTAGGGCTGAAGGATGCGCTGGACCAGTATTTCATGCGGCACCCTGATGACTTTTTCGCACGGAGTCATGAGGCGGTTGTTATAGATGCATCAAACGATGCAATATTAAAGCAGCATCTTCCATGCGCCTCGGCGGAGATTTATCTCAGAGCCGGTGATTTTGTGTATGACACTCAGGCCTTGGCACCTGTCATTACTGAACTTGAAACCAACGGACTGCTTAAGCAGGGGAAAAATGGGGATATATGGTTTTCTCAGCGGCGTTATCCGCAGAGAGAGGTAAGCATACGCGGAATCGGAAAGATTTTCAATATTTTCAGCGGCGGCAGGCGCATTGGAGAAATAAGTGGAGCAAGAGTTTTTAAAGAGGCGCATCCCGGAGCCGTATATCTTCACAAAGGCAGGCAATACATAGTTCAAGAGCTTGACCTTGAGAATTTTACAATACACTGTAAAGAAGCGGACATCTCTTATTATACGCAGGCCATAACCTATGAGGAAACAGAGATCATCAAAGAGGTCCTTAAAAGAGATACTATAAGCTGGGGAGAACTGCGTACAACACATATGGTGACAGGATACTGGAGGAAAAAGCTTCTGACACAGGAAAAAACAGACCGTTATCCGGTGGAACTCCCCTCCTGGACTTTTAACACACAGGGATTATGGATAATACTCGGCAGTGATTTAAAACAGGTTGTGGAAAAAAACAACCTTCATTTCGCAGGCGGACTGCACGCCTTTGAGCATGCCGCAATATTCGCCCTTCCGCTTTTTGCGATGTGCGATAAAGGCGATATCGGCGGCATAAGTTACCCTCTCTATCCTCAGCTTTCAGCGCCGGCAATATTTATTTATGACGGATACGAAGGAGGCATCGGTCTTACAAAAAGGGCGCTTGAGGTAATTGGTGAATGGCTTGAGGCTGCAAAAAAAATAATAACAGACTGCCCCTGCGAAGACGGCTGTCCCTCATGCGTTCAGGACCCCCAGTGCGGGTCAGGCAACGACCCGCTGGATAAAAAGGCGGCATTGCTGATTCTCAAAGAAATTAAGAAAATGCTAAAATAACTTCAATGAACCGCAGAGACTTCCTTAAATCAGCCGCAATTACAGGTATAAGCCTCTCAGTTCCAAATGCAATTGACACAGTTATTAACACAGCCCTCCCATCTGAGAAACATTCTGGTGTTGATCTTGCCGTTGCGCAGGGCCTGTCACCGGCAAAAATTACAACTGCCGCCATTGATGCAATCGGCGGAATTAAGAAGTTTATCTCAAGGGGTGATGCCGTCATTATAAAGCCCAATATCGGATGGGACAGGCTTCCTGAACATGCCGCAAATACAAACCCCGAGGTAGTTGCCGCAGTAGTAAGGCTCTGCCTTGAGGCAGGCGCAAAAAAGGTTAAGATTTTTGACAGGACTGTGAATGACCCGAGAAGATGTTATGTGCAAAGCGGTATCGCCGACGCCGTCAAGACAGCAGGCGGTGAGTTAAGCTATGTTGACGAAAGAAAATTTAAAGACATAAAAATAAACGGGCCGGTGCTTAAAGAATGGCCTTTGTACACCGAGATATTTGAGGCAGACAAGATAATAAATATACCCATCGCCAAACATCATGGACTTTCAAACCTTACAATGGCAATGAAAAACTGGATGGGTGTTATGGGCGGATTAAGAAAGCAGATACATCAGAAACTTGACGAGAGTCTTGTTGACCTATCCCTGGTCATAAAACCAACGCTGACCATTCTTGATGCCGTACGGATTCTTGTAAACAACGGGCCCTCAGGCGGTGATATCAAAGATGTAAGAACGCTGAATACCGTTATAGCCGGCGTTGATCAGATTGCCGTAGATTCCTTCGGAGCAACGCTTTTTGGAATGAAAGGCAGTGACCTCGGTTATGTAAAAATTGCGGATAAATACGGACTCGGCACAATGGATCTTTCAAAATTAAATATCAAAAAAATAAAAATTTAATTTAATGCAGAATCTTAGACGCATAACTCAGGGGATATTTCTTCT
>JACRGX010000050.1 GCA_016212185.1 Nitrospirota bacterium | reverse complement strand
TGAGCCGTTAGGCACGTTAAATGACTCTGATACTGTGCCTCCTGAATAGGAGACAGTCCTTGTGATTGTTGACATGTCAGAGGCTGATATAGTAAACCTGATGCTGGCAACATCGGCTGTTGAAGTGGTATGAAGCCCTCCAGATGAAGAAGCGCTGCTTCCCCCTCCAACATTAATTGTTACGTTTGAACTGCCGGATGAGCCCGAGCCTGACCCCGTGCCGCCGCCCCCTCCGCAGTTGTTAAATGTTATTGCAAGCAGGATAATTGCAAATATGGTTGTTAATCTTTTCATAAAAACCGCTTAGTTTGAGGGAAATGTTACATTAATATTTACCGGCGTTGTAGTTGCCGGCTGTATCTCTACCGGTGTGCTGATTACTGTAGTAGGCGGCGGCTCTACCGGCGTTATGAGCGCAGGTCCTGCCTCTATCTGCGTTGGCTCAGGTATTGAGACTTCATGATACCCTGTGTCCGTATCTTTTCTTAAGCGTTCTATCTCTGCAGGAGGCGCGCTTACCGGCGGAGTCGGCGTTTCATGCTCAACTACAGTTGCCGTCATTCCCGGGGTAAGCATTACGCTTCCAACAACGCTCGGGTCTGAACTTGCAACGCTGACAGTTCCTTCAAGGCAGATGATGGTTGTAAACTGCCGTCCGTCTCTTATCCCTGTTTCAAAAAGTATTACAGTGCCCCTGGCCGCCGCAACTGCCGAAGGCGTGTGAACCTCAAAACCGCTTCTGCCGACAACCGAGCGCATCTTGCCGTCTATTAGATTAAATACAGACTTGCCTTCCTGGTCCTTGCCGTATACAAATTCTTTTATGACTACTCTGGATTTCTCGCCCATTGTCAGTACGCTGTCGTCTATGAACAGCATCTTGGCCCTGGAGCCTTCAAATGTCAAAACAGCATCATTTAAAAGTATGCTGTCTTTTAGTTTTGCGTCCGCCTGCTTTTTATCCCTCTCTATGACTGCCTTGTTGCGGATGGCAACCACTGTGCCTATGCCTTCAACTGCAAAGGCTTTTGTTGAAACTCCGGTTATTGCAAATAAAAGCAAAATTGTTGTTAATAATTTAAAGGGTTTCATTGATTCTCCTCACGTCTTACGTTTTACATCTCACGTTTTACGGTCTTTAAAACCTCAAATTTAAAAATGCGCTTGTTATTTGACGCTTGTAATTGTACGACTCGGTGTTTGAATCGTTGCTCGTATATAAATAGCTCAGTGTCAGACTGTAATTCTGTAAAAGCTGTTTTGTGGCTGAAACAGAGCCTGTGTATGTGTTATCTTCACGGTCTATTCCCAGCGTAGGGTTCTTACCTTCGTAGTACTTTGAATAATATTCTCCGGTTAATTCCATAAGCGTATTCTCAAGTATTTTACCCGGTATGTTAAACCTAAGCCCTGCGCTGCCTTTGTTTCCCCTGTAATTCCAGTAATTCAGTCTCGTGCGCTCTTCATCATGGGAGTAACTGACTCTTGCAAGGAGATTTGCCTGTATAGGGATGTTCTGCGTTATGCCGAACAGGTTGTTTGTGCCTGTCCGGTCGGAGTTGCTTGCAAAGAGAACGGCGTCCTGATAGCGGGCATCCCTGTATCTGTAGTCAATCACTGTTGTATAGCCGCCGCCCTCTGATATGACAAGCGACGGAGATATGGAATTTGCATAATCATAGCGGTCCCCGCCTACAAGCACATATTCGTATGCGTATCCACCTTTAAGCGTTAATAAAGGCGATATGTTGTAGGACCCTTTGAGTTCCAGCAAATGCTGGGTAATATCATATTCATTCAGACTGCTGTGCAGGCTCTGGTAAAGGCTGTAGCCCACTGAACTCTCTGCCTTGTCCCTGGTTATGAGGTTGTATTTGCCCCTCAAGTATACTATTGCCTTCCAGTCAGCCCTCCTTGAGATTCCGCCCGGCACAGAGCTGTCGTCTGGGTTGAGTATGACATTGCTGTCATATTGCCCGCCTGCAGAGATGTTTACGGTCCACGGTTTTACGACGCTCCGTTCTTTTATGAGCCTGAGAAAGTCTGCCGACTTGGATGAAAACTCTGTGTTCGGCGCAATCTGTAGTGTATTTTCAAAGTAATCCTTTGCCTCATCATATACCCCTTTGCTGAAATAGTATATGCCGAGCTCAAGGTTTGTCCTCGGCTCTCCGGGGTTAAGCGCAAGGGCTTTCTTTAATGTTGTCTCTGCCTCGCTGTTTCCTGCCCGGCTTAAGGCTATGCCTAAGTAAAGTGTGGCTATGGGGTCGTCGGGTTTTTCACTGAGGGCTGTCTTAAATTCATCTATGGCGTTTTTGTAGTCGTTTGTCTCAACGTATGAGATGCCCTTTGCTATATGCAGGTCGTAGGTGGACTTCGCCGCATATGATGGAAAATATGCGGTTAAAATAAACAGCAATATCCATAATGTAACAATGCGGCTCTTTGCCATAGAGAAAATATATTATATATTTGAATAATGTTTGTCAATATAAAAAAATTATGATAAATTAAACTTAATTCAGGCATAATCAAGGGGAATTACAACCCTTTTTTAAAAGGTAATTTTTGATGGATTACGATAAGAAGCTGAAACAGCTTGAAACCTTCATAAACGTCTCTTCCCTTATTAACTCAACATTAGATACCCGCGAAATCCGCGAGAGAACCATTACGGCGCTGACTACCCTGCTGAATGCAGAGGCAGGCAGCCTCCTTCTCATTGATGATGAAACAGGCGAGCTTTTTTTTGAGGTGGCAACAGGGGAGAAGGGTATGAAGCTAAAACGTTTCAGACTTAAAACAGGCGAAGGCATAGCCGGATGGGTGGTTCAGAATGGAGAGCCTGTTATAGTAAATGATGCAGTATCTGACCCGCGTTTTTCCCAAAAGGCTGACCTGCACAGCGGATTTATAACTAAGAGCATTATCTGCATGCCGGTAAAATCAAAAGAAAAAATAATAGGCGTTCTTCAGGGGATAAACAAAAATAAAGGCATTTTTACTGCGGATGACCTGGAATTGATAAAATCCATTGCCGATCAGGTCGCCATTGCCATTGAAAATGCAAGGCTGTACATAGAGTTGAGGGAAACTTTCTTTGCCACCACTCAGGCTCTGGCAGAAATGATTGAGCTGAGGGATCCATACACGGGCGGGCACACAAAAAGGGTGATGAACTACAGTACGATTATCGGCAGGTATATGGAGCTTGATAAAACCCAGTTTGAAAAACTCAGGCTTGCCGCTATTTTGCATGACATCGGCAAGATAGGCGTAAGGGATGCGATACTGCTGAAACAGGGCGGGCTGAACGATGAAGAGTTTGACAAAATGAAGATGCATGCCCATTATGGCGCTGAAATACTTGGCCGTATCAAACAGCTCAAAGATGTGATACCCGGCGTTAAAGACCATCATGAAAGGTTTGACGGCAAGGGCTACCCTGACGGGTTGAAAAATGAAGCCATCTCCTTGATTGCACGGATTATAGCTGTTGCCGATACATTTGATGCAATGACCACAGACAGGCCGTATAGAAAGGGTTTGAGTGTGGAAAAGGCATTTGAAGAATTCAGAAAAGGCTCCGACACCCAGTTTGACAAGGCAGTGGTTGACGCCTTTTTAAATGCCTGGGAAGATGGCGAGTTGACCCTTGAAAAATAAAGATGCTTACTGTTGTCCTTCTTCCTCAGGCATCGGCGGGACATCCGGCGGCTGAGGCGGCATACCCTGTATATTCCTTCTGCCCCTTTGCGGCTGCTGAGGCGGCTGCGGAGGTTGTAGCACAGGTGAGGGTAGAGGCTTGAAGGCCTTTATTTCCCTCAGATAAACCTCGGTAATTTCACCGTCTCTTGAGAGCACGACCTTATCTTTTTGAATATCCGAAAGGACAAATCCCCCTACAGATTCATTTATACGGTAGATTTTTGAAAGCTTTGTGGCCGGGTCTTCAAGTATGGCAGTTTTTAAACTACCTAAAATTACCGTTCCAAAGAGTTTTGGCGGAATAACCGGGACGCCTGCGGGTTTTGAAATTTCCTCCGGCTTTGGCTCGCTTCTGGTGGACCGAAAGACGTCATTTTGAACTATCGGCTGAAAGATTTCCTCAACAGGCATTTGCTCTTCCTCAGTAGCAGCCCCCGGCGCTTTTTCTTCGGCGGTTTTTTGCTGAACCTGAGCAGAAGGCAGGCTTAAGGGCATGGTCCATATTTTATAGGCTTTAATGCCCAGAAAGATTATCAGGGCTATGAGGATTATATTTATTAAAATATTTTTACGAAACATTATCCGCCCCTGTCTTTGCCGTTGTTTTTTTCGTCTTATCGTCAGTTTTTTGCTGCCCTGCATCAGACGGTTTTTTTATAAATCCCCTGACGACCATTGTGGTATATGAATCTAACGGTTTATTGATGTTTATGACACGAACATTCAAGTCAGAAACAACAAACAGCGACTGAGAGGTCCTAATTCTGTAAAGCATGTTTTTTAGTTTTGAAGTAGGGGCAATAAAGCCTATTTCAACAGGGATGCTGATGTAGGCCCCTGCTTCAACAGGACTTAACGCCCTCTCTGATTTTATTTCAATGCTCAGGGACTCTGCCATTTCTTTCAGCGCTCTTTGAATCTCCGCTGCGGCAACAGGCGGAGTATCTCCAGTGATCAGTCCTGCTTCAATCTGTTTTAACTGCGCCCCGGCCGACTCAAGTTTTTTGGCTAAAATATCCTTGCTGGAGATTTTATCAAACTGCTTTTCAAGCTTCATGCGGTTTGCATCAGAATATTCTTTAATTGTATTTTTAAATTCTCCGTACCATACAAAAAGCTGATAAGCCATTATGGCCACGGCGACCAGCCCGCCGGCTATGAGAGTCTTTTTCTCCCTCGGGTTTATTCTTACGGGTATTTTCATTACAAATCTCTATTTTTTGCTTCCTGCATCTTTTTTATGAACAACAACAGCCTTTATCTTAAAATCTTCCTTGGCTCCGCTTTTTTTAATGGGTCCGACAAATTCCACTTTTTCAAAAAATGCTGAACCTTCAAGCAGTGAAATAAGTTTTGAAGACGAGTCGGCAAAACCGCTTATTGTAAGTTCGGCGCGAATAGCTTGCTCTTTAGCCGGAGGTTTAAGTCCCTTGTCCTGAGTTTCCTTAAAGCTCAAACTTGTAATCCAGGCATCCTGAGGCATTAAGTTTGTCAGCTCCAAAAGCACGTTCAGTATAATGTCATTTATTTTAATATTTGAAAGAAAACTCTGCCTTTCTTCAATCGTCTTCAGGCCGGCGGCAAGTTTTTCTACCTTTGCCAGCTCAGATTCATTTTTCTTGACCTCATCTGCGAGCCTTGCCAATGCTCTTTTTTCGTTGACAATCCCCTCCGCCATTATGCTGACGCCCAGCAATATAACGGCCGCGGCGGATATTTTTGTAATCAGGCCGCTGACTCTTTTACTATCGCGTTTTATTTTATGAGGTAGGAGATTCAGTTTCATGGATGCCAAACCGAGCCCTGAAAGGCAGGCGCCTATGGACGGCGCAAGCCCTTGCATTTCCGCCGCCCTGTCTGCTGGTAAAAATCCGGCCAGTGGGTTTAGGGTCTGTGTGTTTACGCCGAGCCTTACCTTCAGCGCATCAGCAAGGTTTTGCAAAAGCGGCGAATCGCCGGAGATGGTAAGCTTGTGCATTTTCTGAAGAGAAAGCTCCGAGAGCGCTTCTTTTATAATAAAAGAAATTCCCTCTGAAATTATGTCTATGGGTTTTTCAGCATCATACGGAATAGTTTTAAAGTACTGACAGAGGTTGTTTTTTATAACCGATAAAACCATTTCATTTTTCCCTATGACAAGCGCAATGCCTGTCTCATCCCGGCCTCCGAAGATATCGGATATTGACGTAATGCCAAGCACTTCACGCCAGCCGCCAGCCTTAACAGCGCTTAACTCAATGGCGCTTAACACGGCAAAGTGGGAGATGCTTATGCCGTCTATATTTATGGCCAGCCGCTCAAAAAGTTTTCTAATGCCTTCTATCTTTTCCTTTGGGACGGCTATCAGGGCGGCAGTGCAGGATGAATTTTTTTTGTCCGCTATGACGGCATCATAAAAAATATCATCAATCTGAAACGGTATATGGCGTTCTATTTCATAACGGGCCAGCTGCAGTACAGACCCTTCACCCTTAGGGAGGGGTATTTCAGTAAATTTTGTAATGGTCCATTTGTCCGGAATGCTTATAAACACATTGAACGGGCCTGTCAGGTACCTGCCGGTAAACTTTTTAATTTCATTAATGGTTTCATCATCGTCTTTGAACGGAAACATTGATGATGATATTAAGCTTATGCCTGAGAGATTGCTTTTAAGGCAGGCGACGGTAAAGGAATCATCCTTAAACTCTATGCCTAAAACTGTTTTGATTAATTTGTTTTCAAACATTGCAGTTTAGCTCTTTCCTATGCGCCTTGTTCTGTCCAATTGTCATTCCAGTAAATGGTTTCAAGATTATTGCCTGTTTTCTGAACTATTGTCTTTATGCTTCTTTTTATAGTGCCGTCAGTATTTGAGCCCGTAGAAATTATAGTGAAAAAAACGGATTTTACTGTCCCTCCGGCAACAGGGATAAGTATAGGGCCTGCCTCCCTCTGCCTCATGATATTTGCAGCGGTGCCTGCGCCGAAGGCCGCCGTCAGCACTATCTCTGGAGCGGTGTTGACATTTATCTTGGCAGAATTTTTAGCGCTGAGATATTGCATAACTCCACTCTGTTCTTGTTTTTCAGCTTCCTTTTTACCATAAAAAATGTCGGCGGTCATCCCCTTGACCAAAAGAAGCTCCTCAATAATATCAAGCGGCCCGTCTTTACAGCTGTAAGGGTTTTCCAAGGACTGATAATAATCCTCCTCAGCCCCGTTTAATCTGTGAAGATTATCGGTGTCAATCCAGTCCATAACAGGATCAACGATTTTATCCGCATCTGTAGTCTCTACCCCTAATGTTGTAAAAATATATTTTAACTGGTCCGCAGTAGCCTTGTTAATGTTGAGTTTTCCGTCTTCATCAATAATTGTATATGAAAACGAACCATTTTTAAAACTTAATTCTCTTTCAGGGTCTTCCTCCTCCAATCCCTGCGCAAATATTAAGATACCATTTTTATTGAAATACGGGAATGGATATGAAGATTCCGGAACAGAAAGTATCTCCATGCGGGCGTGTTCAATGCCGGCATGGGCCAGCTGATATGCTATTTCCTCCTCCTTGAAATTTCTTGTTATATTGAGTTCTGTCCTCATTGAATAGGCAAATTCCCCGACTATTGCCGTGAGTATGACTATGACCCAGAGCACAAGCACAAGGGCAATTCCGTTTTGTTTTTTATGCGGTTGTAAATAACTCATAGTTATTACACTCTGTGGTTTCTGCCATAGTTCCAAATTTCTGTCATTCCGGCTTGTCCGGAATCTTTCTTGAAGAAGGATTCCCGACGCGCTTCGCTTGCGGGAATGACACCAAAAATAAACATTCAAATAATGGACGCCCTACGGTCTTTGCCGCAAGGTCCTTCAGAACTTATAACTGCTGTTCCGTCTGTGTTTCTTTTACCCATAACGGCATTGTAATCAGAAAAGGGTGGAAGTATGAAAGCGTTACCCGGATCTGTCTCGGGATGGTTTCGCCGAAATCCCATTCATCCTTCCATGAGTCATCTTTTGCCGAGTAATATTCAAATTTAAATTCCGGAATGTTTTGATCAATGACTTCTTCCTTTTCAGAATTCCCCTCAATTTTTTCCTCCAAATTCTTGTCAGGAAGAAGGCCCTCCCTGAAAAAAAGGGTATTATCTTTGAAGGAATACCGGATCCATTTGCAACCCCCCTCATTTGTCAGTGAGGTTGCAAACAACATGGATTTTGATTTCCCCTGAAACACAATCACATCTTTATTGTCTATTTTCATCTTGAGGGGATACATGGATTTCATCTGCTGGGACATCAGGGCGGAGATGGCTCTTAACCTCTGCGTTTCATTTATTTCAGCCTCTCCCTTTTCCCATGCATTAATGCCGATATGATAGCCGGCTCCAATTACAACGGCGACAAGGCTTAGAATTATCATTGCTATGAGAAGCTCAAGGAGGGTAAAACCTTTACTACAGTGAACAGTGAACAGTGAACAGTAAACAGTTTTTTTGAATTCTGTGTTCTTAATTCTGAGTGCCGGATTTTTTTTATTGTTTATTTTCATTTTTTGAAATTGTCTTCATGCTTTGCATTTCAAACGAGTCCTGCTGGTCCTGGGTTTTATACCATGAGATTTTTACCTTTACATTTAATAGTGTAAATTGCGAGTCCTCGGGCTGTTTGTAAGGCTCTACTGTTGACTCCCAGTTAAAACCGTCGGCAAAACTGCCGCTGCCTGAGACAGGTTTAACTAAAAGCTCCTCCATTTTATCCTTTGCATGCACGATGGCCCTCGTATAGTAACAGGAGGTTCTGCTGGCCCTGAGCCCGCCTGAAAATAACTGCATGATTGTCACCAGCGTAATAGCTAAAATGGCAATTGCCACTACGACTTCAATGAGGGTGAAACCTTTACGGCAGTGAACAGTGAACAGTGAACAGTGAACAGTTTTTTTTGAGATATTATTTTTTACCATAACTCCTAACTCTTAACTTTTCCCACTTCCACCTTTCCTGTCACCCTGTTGACTGATATGTGCCATATGGGACCGTCTGCGCCTTTAACCTCAATGGTGCCCCCTGTGGAACTGCCGTACAATGAAAAATCAATTCTTATATCTTCTTCAGAGCTGTCTTTAAGGGCGGCCTGAAGTTTGTCAGATGGGAATTGTTTGTATATGATAGGCCCGGAGCCGGCATATAAGCCGTATGCCTTTTCTTTTCCGTAGATTATAAAAGAGTATGTTTTTTTTTCTGAAACTGCATGTGTCCTTGCGTATCTGAGGGTTGAGGAGATCTCCCGCGCAAATGTGTTTAATCGGACATTGTCAATGCCTGAATACACAAAAATGCCTATTAAAGAGGATGCAATCCCGATAACTATCAGGACAACCAAAAGCTCAATAAGGGTGAAACCCGCCCTCGCCGGATAAGGCGAGGAGTGAACAGTGAACAGTGAACAGTGAACAGTATTTTTTGATTGGTTATTTTTTATCCATAACTTATAACTCATAACTCGTAACTCATAACTCGTAACTCTATTTCAGCGCCTGCCAGCTTGTGATGTCCGTACCCTCATCGCTTCCGCCTTCTGCATTGTCTTTGCCGTAGGAATAAAGGTCATACTCTCCGTGAGCGCCCGGGGAGTCGTAATGATAAGGATTCCCCCAGGGGTCAGGCGGTATTTCTTGTTTTTTAAGATACGGTCCTTTCCAGTCGTCAGCGCCTGCAGATCTTGTTATCAATGCCTGAAGCCCCTCTGCTGTTGTGGGGTACCGCCCTACGTCAAGGTGAAAAGAGTCAAGGGCAGTGCCGAAAAGCTCAATCTGAGCCTGAGATGCTTTTTGTTTTGCGGGACCGACTTTCCCGATAAATTTCGGGACGACAATGGCAGCCAGAAGTCCGAGTATTATCATTACCACCATTAATTCAATGAGGGTGAAACCTGCCCTGCGGGAGTGAACAGTGAACGGTGAACAGTGAACGGTGAACAGTGAATAGTGAACAGATTCCCTTGATTTTGGATTGTTAATTTTGTTGTCCATGCTAACCTCCGATTCTAAAAAGGTTTTTCTTAACTTGACCTTCAGCCTTCATAATTCAACCTTATTAGTCTAAAACGGCAATTCATTTATGCTGAATATTGCCATAAGCATTGCTATGACGATAAATCCCACCACAGCGCCCATCAAAAGTATTAACGCCGGCTCAAGCAGGGAGAGCATCCTTTTTACGGTAGTTCTTACCTGCAGGTCAAATCGGTCGGCTATCTTAAGGAGCATTTCGTCAAGCTTTCCTGTTTCCTCTCCGACAATAACCATGTGAATGGCCAGGGGGGGAAAGACATTGCTGGCTTTAAGCGGCTCTGCGATTCCCTTTCCTTTTCTGACGCCTTCCCTGACCGAGGATACCACCTCTGCCATTTTTTCGCTTCCCATGGTTCCTTTTACTATTTGAAGCGCATTAAGTATCGGAACGCCGTTTGCCAGCAGAGTGCCCAGCGTCCTTGCAAAACGGGAGACGACGCTTTCTCTAAAAAGTTTGCCGAATAAAGGAAGCCTGAATTTTGCCTCATCCCATAAGCGCCTTCCGGCTTCGCTTTTCATATGGCGGCGCAGGAGGATAAATAACCCGTACAGCAGGATTCCAATAATCCACCAGTAACGCCTGAGCATAGAGCTGATTGAAAGAAGGATTACAGTGGGCAGGGGGAGCGCTGTGCCTGCATCCGAAAATATTTGCGAAAACCTCGGCACGACAAATGTAAGAAGGACTATCACGGCAGCGCCTCCCACTGTGCAGAGAATCGCCGGATAAATAAGCGCTGAACGGACGTCTTCTTTTAACCTCTGGGAATTTTCAAGATACACGACCATTCTTGAGATTGTATCTTCAAGAAATCCGCCGGCCTCGCCGGCCTTTATCATGTTTACGTAAAAGGCCGGGAACTCTGCCGGGAATTTTGACAGCGCTTCTGAAAATGATTTTCCGCCCCGCACATGCGATAAGATATCTTTGAGGAGATCCTTAAGCGCTTTCTTCTCGCTTAGTTCCGAAAGTATTGATAATGCCCTCTCCAGCGGAAAGCCTGCATCAATAAGTACGCCGATCTGATAAGTAAAAGTCATTATGTCGGATTCTTTTATTTTACTGCGGAAACCCGGCAAGGGCAGGGCGCTTATGCCAAAACCCCTGCGTTCTTCAGCCTTGCTGATCCTTAAGGGGAAATAGCCCAGGTCCTGAATGCGGTCCACAGCCCTGCGCTCGTTTTCCGCCTCCAGAGTGCCTGTTATTACAGTGCCTTCTTTTGTTGTTGCCTCGTAGGAATAAGTATCCACTCTGCGTTAAATTTCCTCCTGCGTGGCCCGCAGGACTTCCTCAATGGTGGTTATCCCATCTTTTGCCTTTTGCCAGCCGGATTCCCTTAAGACCTGCATCCCCTGCTCCATCGCCTTTTCCCTGATGACGTCGGAGCTTGCCTTAGCCAGCACCATCCGCCTTAAGTCTTCGGTCATAATCATCAGCTCAAAGATTCCGGTCCTGCCTTTATATCCCGTATGCCTGCATTCTTCACAGCCGGCGCCGTGATAAGCAGTAATGCCTGAGGTCTCAGCCTGAATTTTTTCAAGCATCTCGGTTTTAGGCACAAAGGGTTCTTTGCAGTGAGGACAGATTATCCTTACAAGTCTTTGCGCCACAATGCCGGCAAGTGAGGATGCGACAAGAAAGCCCTCAATGCCCATATCCACGAGCCTTGTCACAGCCCCGGGCGCATCGTTTGTATGGAGCGTGCTGAAGACAAGATGCCCGGTGAGCGCCGAGTGAATTGCGATTTCAGCCGTTTCAACATCCCTGATTTCACCAACCATGATTACATCAGGGTCCTGACGCACGATATGCCTCAGTCCGTTGGCAAATGTGAGCCCTATCTTGGGTTTTACCTGTATCTGGTTTATGCCTTCAATCTGATATTCAATCGGGTCTTCAATTGTGATGATTTTTTTGTCAGGGGAATTTATCTGGCTGAGCGCCGCATAAAGTGTTGTTGTCTTTCCGCTTCCTGTGGGGCCTGTCACGAGAATCATCCCGTACGGGATTGTGATTAACGCCTTGTATTTATTAAGTGCATCTTCTGGAAAACCGAGGTGTTCAAGGACCACAAGGGCGCTGCCTTTATCCAGTATCCTCATGACAATGCTCTCTCCAAATATGGTCGGGATGGTTGAAACCCTGATGTCAATGTCTCGGCCTGAAACCCTCAGCTTTATTCTTCCGTCCTGCGGGAGCCTCCGTTCGGCAATGTTCAGCCGGGACATTATCTTTACTCTGGAAATGACAGCCGCCTGAATCCTTTTTGGAAGGGCTTCTATCTCATTCAATGCGCCGTCAATCCTGTATCTCACCTTGACATTGCTTTCAAAAGGCTCTATGTGGATGTCGCTGGCCCTGCCTTCAACCGCGCGCGTAATGAGCATATTTACGAGCTTGACGATCGGAGCTTCAAATGCCATATCCCTAAGGTGATGGACGTCTTCATGCATGTCAATGACAGTTTCAGCCTCGTCTTCCTCTCTCATGCCTGCCATTATTGTTGTCATCTGGACATCGCCTCCGAAATACTGCTCAATTGCCTCCATTACATCCTTTTCACCGCTGAGATATATCTCCAGAGATTTATCCGTAAACACACGCAGTGCCTTAATAGCATATTCATCCAGGGGGTCCACCATTGCAATCTTCAGTACATTTTCATCACTGCCGACAGGGACCAGCTTGTATTGTTTCATGAATTTGGCGGTTGGATAAAAATCGTCAGGGATTGTCTTTGGGAATTCGGAAAACGGAAGATATTTTACTCCAAGCTGATAACCCAGCGCGCCAAGGACATCCTGCTCTGACGCAAAACCGAGAATCCTGAGAATTTCTCCTATGCGTTTAGGAGGCGGAGGCATGACAGACTGCTCCTTAAGGGCTATCTCAAGCTTTTCTTCGTTTATCAGTTTGTCTTTGAGGAGAATCTCACCTATAGGGAGCTTTGTTTTCAAAGATTTTTCTGTCATTTGATTAGTGTGAAAAATCTATA
>JACRGX010000049.1 GCA_016212185.1 Nitrospirota bacterium | reverse complement strand
TCAGGCGGGAGGAAAATACTGCGCTCTCAGCGCTTATTTTGAATTTACATGATTAATAAAGAGGGACTGAACATAATTTACATAATTCTCAGGCGGATCAACCAGATGAACCCCTATCCCGCTTTTTGACTCGCCGATAAGACCCAGCATGGTCCTTACCGACCGTGCAACCCTTCCCGTAAGGGGAATCTCCTGAGTATTGGGTAAATTCATTTTAAAACTTATAATATTTCCGTCATTAACCCCCATATTGGTCTTAATGAATATTCCTGTCTCGGACAGATCATTTGTAATGGCAGTCTTTTCCACCGGAGACTGGAATTTGACTTCAAGCCGTTTTGCCACTCTGCCTGTCTTGCGTTTTTCCATAATCAAAATCTTATTTATATATTTATAAAAATATTGTAAATTAGTCAAGTATAATCTAATAGAAGGTAAATTAAATGTTTATTATCAAAGTGATAGAATTTATAGGAACGGCATTTAAAGGCCCTGTTGAGGAAACCGGAAGGATTTTACTGCTTTTTTATTCTACAATTAAATGGCTTTTTAGACCTCCGTTTGAATTAAAGAATACCACTAAACAGATGGTGGAAATAGGCGTTAATTCCCTGCCTGTCGTGCTCATTACAGCCGTATTTACGGGCATGGTGCTTGCGCTTCAAAGTTACACGGGGTTTAAGCGTTTTGGCGCTGAAAGCCTTGTAGGCTCTGTCGTTGCCCTGTCAATGACAAGAGAACTCGGGCCTGTGCTTACGGCGCTTATAGTCACCGGCCGTGCAGGGGCGGCAATGGCCGCGGAGCTCGGGACCATGAGGGTCACAGAGCAGATTGACGCATTGGAGACCCTCGCCACTAATCCTATAAAATATCTTGTGGTTCCGAGATTTATATCAGGAACCATCATGCTCCCCGCCCTTGCCGTAATCGCAGACATCATAGGCATAATCGGCGGATATTTCGTCACCGTAATAGTTTTTGGAACAAGCCCGAACCTATATATGAAGATGACATGGGATCACCTTAAAATGGATGACATATACCACGGGCTTATAAAGGCAGGGTTTTTTGGGGCAATCCTTTCGCTTATCAGTTGTTATAAAGGCTTCTACACACAAGGCGGGGCAGAGGGCGTTGGAAAGGCAACCACAGGCGCTGTTGTCATCTCGTCCATGGCAATCCTGATTTCCGACTATTTCCTTTCAGCGTGGTTATTTAAATAATGGATACACTGATTAACATTGAAGATGTCCATAAGTCTTTCGGGAGCAACTATGTCCTGAGGGGCGCTAATTTAAAAATAATCAAGGGGGAAAGCGTTGTCATCCTGGGAGGCAGCGGTTCTGGAAAAAGCGTGCTTTTAAAGCACATCATTGGACTCCTGATACCTGATAAAGGCTCTGTGATAGTTGACGGGTCTGACCTGTCAAAACTTGATGAGAATGACTTAAATGAACTGCGTAAAAAGTTTGGAATGCTTTTTCAGGCGGCGGCATTGTTTGACTCAATGAATGTCTGGGAAAACGTGGGTTTTGGATTAAAAAGACACACAAAATTATCCGCTACGGAGATAAAGGAAATTGCCGTGGAAAAACTCGGACACGTAGGGCTTACAGGCATAGAAGACCGCATGCCTTCCGACCTTTCCGGCGGCATGAGAAAAAGGGTCGGGCTTGCGAGGGCTATTGCGATGGAGCCTGAGATACTTCTTTATGACGAGCCTACCACAGGACTTGATCCTATAATGGCTGATGCAATCAATGACCTTATCGTTGAGATGCGGGAGAAACTAAAAATCACGTCAGTCGCCATCACGCATGACATCAAAAGCGCTTATAAGATTGCAGATAGGATTGCAATGCTTTATAATGGAGAAATTATAGAAACAGGTTCGCCTGATAAAATCAGGAATACTTTAAATCCGATTGTAAAACAATTTGTTGAAGGCAGCGCAGTTGGGCCGATTGTAATTGAGGGATTAAAAAGATGAAGGGCATATCAACAGAGCTTAAGGTCGGGATATTTGCAATAGTAGTGCTTCTGGCCCTTTCCTATATGACATTTAAGGTCGGCGGGCTGGGCACCGGGTGGAAAAAGGGATACAGGCTATATGTCTCATTTGACAACATAAGCGGGCTTGAAGAAAAATCAAAGGTCAAGGTGGCAGGTGTTGAGGCGGGAATTATAGAAAGAATCGTCCTCTCAGAGGGACGCGCAAGGCTCATCGTACTGCTAAAGCCTGAGGTTGAAATACACAAAGACACAAAGGCGTCCATTAGGGTAGCAGGACTCTTAGGCGACAAATATCTCGCCCTTACAAGCGGAACGTCTTCTGAACCTCTGCTAATCGATGGAGAGGCGATAAAAAATACCGAATCAGCCCTTGATATTGACGCGCTTGCACAGAAACTTACATCAGCCGCAGGCTATATAAGCGACCTTGCTGAAACGCTTACAGGCACCTTCGGGACATCAGAGAAAGAGGCGATAAAGGAATCAATACAAAACCTCAGGGAAATAACAAAAAACTTCAATGAAATATTAAAGGAAGACAGGGAGCCTTTGAATAAGACTCTCGTAAAACTTGAGAATTTTTCCAAAACGCTTGGCGACAAGGGGCCAGGGCTCGTTGACGATCTGAGGGATGTAGCGCAAGAATTGAAAGAAACCATAAAAGAAAACAGACATTCCTTTAAGGACAGCATGGAAAACATAAAATCATTTTCTGCATCTGCCGACAAGCTTGCGCAAAAGATAGACAAGGGCGAGGGAACTTTAGGAAAACTTTTCAAGGACGACACTCTCTACAATTCCGTAAATAAATTTGCCGACAATGCAAATAAGTTTGCAGAAAGCGCCGGCAAAGGGATGGAAACCGTAACCAATCTGAGGACGTTTATGAATTTCCGTTCGGAATATCTTTTACATGAAGGCGAGTCAAAGGGTTATTTTGATCTTATCCTGCAGCCCAGAAAAGACAAATACTATATACTCGGTATAGTATCAGATCCGATAGCTTCAAGTACAACTACAGTCCAGGTGAATGAAGGTAGAGAAACACAGGAGGAAGAAATAAAGAGAAAAACTGAATTCACCGCACAGTTTGCAAAGCGTTTTGAAGATTATGCCCTGAGAATCGGCATGGTGGAAAACACCTTCGGAGCCGGAGCGGATTATTTCTTTAAGAAAGATAAGGCAAAGTTAAGCGTTGATATTTGGGACTTCAGCGCAGACGAGGCAAAGGCGGACAAGGCGCATGCAAAGATAGGGCTGGACTACAAAATCTTCAAGCACCTGTTCGTAACCGCCGGCATTGACAACCTCCTGAACTCAAACTACAGGGGAATATACGTTGGAGGCGGCCTGCAGTTTGAGGATGAAGACTTTAAATACATATTCGGAGGAGGAGGCGCCCCAAAGCTGCCGGGAAAGTAACAAAAATTAAACTACGCCGCAGTCCCATCATTTTGGGACGAGGGATATAAACTGTCATTCCGGCTTGTCCGTCCCGATATATCGGGATTCAATAAGGATTCCCGACATGCGGAGCCTGTCCCGACTTGTTTGGGGCTTGCGGGAATGACAAGCAAAATAATATGAACAAACTATGTCTTATCCTTGCCTTACATAATCATCAGCCGGTCGGCAATTTTGACCACGTCGTTGAAGATGCATATCAGAAGTCTTATCTGCCTTTTTTGAAAATACTTGAGAAACATCCCGGGATAAAACTTTCACTTCATTATTCAGGCAACTTGCTGCTCTGGCTGAAAGACAAGCACAGCGATTTTTTTGAACTGCTGAAGAAACTGATAAAACAGGGCCGGATAGAAATGCTGTCGGGCGGATTTTATGAACCCATCATACCCGCCATCCCTGATGACGACAAGACAGGCCAAATCAAAAAGCTTAATGATTTTATAGAAAAAGAGCTTGGTTATAAGCCCAAAGGCATGTGGCTGACAGAAAGGGTATGGGAGCCTGCCATGCCAAGATACATAGCAAAGGCAGGCATTGACTATTTCCCTGTTGACGACCACCATTTCAAGCTTACCGGGCTCACGGACAAAGACTTGTACGGATATTTTATTACAGAGGATGAAGACTATGCGGTCAATGTATTTCCCGGAAACGAACAGCTCAGATACCTTATCCCGTTCAAAGATGTAGATGAAGTCATGGCATATTTAAGGGGCATCTTTGAAACCTCAAATCTCAAATCTCATCCCGACTTATTCGGGACAAATCTGATATGCATGGCTGATGACGGAGAGAAGTTCGGCGTATGGCCTGACACATACAAACACGTTTACACCAACGGCTGGCTGGAACGCTTCTTCAGCGCCATAGACAAAAATTCAGACTGGCTGCAAACCACAACCTTTGCAGAATATATATCAAAAAACCCGCCTGCCGGAAGGATATACCTGCCGACTGCGTCTTACAGGGAAATGGGCGAATGGGCGCTGTTTCCTCCGGCTGCAGAGGAATATGATGATGCGCTGAAATCATTAAAAAACTTAATCGGGGACAAAAAAGCGCATACCCTCCTGCGCGGCGGCTTCTGGAGAAATTTCCTTTCAAAATATCCCGAGAGCAACCACATACATAAAAGGATGTACCAGATAAGCAGAAAGGTTCATAAAGCAATAAACAAGTTAAAAGCTGAAAATCAAAAATCAAAAAAAACTCATTACGCGTCACGAATTACGCATCACGATTTATTAGATGAATTATATCAGGGGCAGTGCAATGACGCATACTGGCACGGAATCTTCGGCGGGCTTTATCTTCCGCACCTGAGGGCCTCGCTTTACGCTCACCTGCTCAAGGCAGAGGCGCTTTCTGAGCAAGCCCTTGCCCTTATGCCATATCACGAAATAAATGACATTGACAAAGACGGGTATAAGGATATTTTTCTGGGCACCCAAGCCCTCAGTCTTTTTTTCACGCAGAAGGGAGGCGCCCTGTGCGAGCTGTCTTATAAGGAGAAAGCCGTCAATATCATGGACACATTAAGCAGAAGATACGAGGCATATCACAGAAAATTATCAAAATGCGGGGATGCTCAGGAGCACTCAGAAACCGCAACAATCCACGAAAGGCTTGTCCTCAAAGAACAGGACCTTGCAAAGCACCTTGTCTTTGATTCGTACAGAAAGGCCTCCCTCATTGATCATTTCATTTCAAAGAACACCACCATAGAACAGTTCCGGGGGAACAGTTACAGTGAGTCAGGGAATTTCATAGAGGCTCTGTACACCATGAAGTCCGGTGAAAAAAAGAATTCTCTTGAAACAGAGTTTTCAGCGGCAGGAGAAGTAAACTGCGCTCAGGATGCCCGTCCTCTGCCTGTCATGCTTGCCAAAAAAATATCTGTCAGAAAGGCATCGCCTGAGATTGCAGTATCGTACAAAATAAATCCCTGCGCAGAAACGAAAAGTGAGAAATCGGAGATCAGTAGCCATCTCAGCAGGAATTCATCTTTTTGCATTGAATTTAATCTCTCATTTCTCGGTTCCCCGGAGCCGGTGGTTGAGACACTTTCAAAGGGAAAAACAAGCAGGTGGGGAATAACATCCATAACAGAAGCAAAAAAGATAAGCATGCTTAATATCACATACGGTTATCTCGGCGTCTCTGCAATTTTTGAATTTAACAGTCCGGTAAATCTCTGGCAATTCCCGGTGGAGACCGTTTCCTCCTCTGAAGAAGGCATGGAAAGAGTTTATCAGGGAACCACTTTTATAATCTTCCCTGAGCCCGAACTTATTTCAGGGGAGGAAAAGCAATTCGGTTTTGTGATAACATTAAAAGACGTTTAGTTGTCATTGACCAGAAAATACGTTTAAATCTGTCATTCCTGCGTAGGCAGGAATGACAGTCCTTTGCAAAAAATATCTGGATTCCCGCTTAAAACCTGCGGGAATGACGGACGAAGATGATTTTAATACTTTTTTGTGATTCTGACACTACGCTAAACAAGGAAAATCATGGGTAAATTTTACAAAAGGCTGATTCTGACAGTTGCGCTTATAACCCTTACCGGCATGCCGTCATTTGGAGGCGCTCCCGAGCCATTGGAGAAAACAAATCCCGTACATGTTGTAAGGGATTCGGTGCTTTCTTATTTTCTGCCTGTAACCGGTAAAATCGTCGGGGTTGAAAATGAAATGGCAAAGGTCAGGTTTCAGTCCAATAAAAAACTTACGGAAGGCATGAGACTTTCCGTATTCAGGGAAGGAGCGCCGTTTTACCATCCAGTAACAAAAGAACTTATCGGCAAGTCGGAAATATTCACAGGAAGGGTTGAAATAAAAAATGCCTCTGACGGGACATACATATGCGCAATTATAAAAGGCGCGCCAAAGACCGGAGACATCGTAAGGATTACTTCCTCAAGGATAAAGCTTGCCTTTTTTCAGGACCGGAAGGCTGATTGGACCATATCCGAGGTCTTTTATTACTCACTTAAAGAGACAGGGCGTTTTGATATCATTGAGTCATACACTAAAACCTATGAGCCTAAGACATTAGCCGGCATAGCAGAAGACCGCGGCGCAGAGGCAGCGCTCTTGTTTTCCACCCATGCAAAAAGCGGGGCAGTATATTTAAATATAAAACTGTTCTGGACCGAAGATGCAAAAAACTTTGCAGAGATTAATGAGCCGCTCGGCGCTGAGCTTATTAATGCGCTTAAAAGCGGGGATGAGCTTATCCCAATTGCCGGCGTCACAGAATTGCCGCAGATGGGTTATGAGATTGCGGTAGGACGGTTTATCACAATTGGAGACGTAGACGGCAACGGCAAAAAGGAACTTCTTGTCAGCGACGGCAGCAACATAAGGATATACAGTTACAAAGAGGAGCCTAAAGAGCTATGGTCAATAACCGGAGGCGCAGACGAGAATCACCTTTCCATTGACGCCCTTGATGCCAACCATAACGGCAAGGCGGAGATATATGTCACCTCCATTAAAGGCGCTGACACCTTGAGATCATATGTATTGGAATATAATCCCGTTGAAGGTTATAAAAAAATCTGGGACAGGGCGCCGTATTTTTTCAGGGTCATCGGGACAACTCTTTTGATGCAGGCTTCAACGCCCAATGAAATTTACAGCGGGCCGGTATACGAAGCGCAGTGGAAGGACGGACAATATTATTTAGGCAAAGCGCTCAGACTGCCTCCGGAAGTAAATATTTACGGTTTTGCGTTTGTTGACTGGTCAACCATCCGCCCGGGGCAGAACAGTGAAAGGCCGAAGGGTTCATTGCCGCCGATGATTCTGTCTTTTGATAATAAAGGTTATCTGAATCTTTATAATATGGGCAGTGAGGCCTCCCCAAAGGTGGAATTAATCTGGAGAAGCAAGGATTCTTACGGGGGTTTTGATATTTCTTTTGACAAAAATACTTTTTCTATCGTTAATCCCGCAGAGAAATGGTTTGTAAAAAGGCGGCTGCTGACTATCAGAACCAGCCGCGGACATGAAGTTTTGGCAGTCAAAAGGATTTATTTTGCAAATACAGTGCCGGGATTAGGGTATAAAAGCACTGCAGTTTATTCACTCCATTGGGACGGTAGTACAATGGATGAAGCCTTAATTCTGGAAAATCTCTCAGGAGGAGTAAGAGACTACTGGGTAGAGGGTGAAGACCTGTTTCTCATTGCCGGGTCTAATCTGTCTGCATTTCTGACAAAAGCGCTTTCAGGCGAGTTCTCAAAGGGCAGCGCTCTTTACTATTACCATTTAATAGATGAACCTTAAACACGTTGCAATAATCATGGATGGAAACGGCCGATGGGCTGAGTTAAGGGGATTGTCCAGGATTGAAGGTCACAGGGAAGGCATAAAACGGGTGCGTGAGATAATAGACGCATCAATAAAATTAAACCTGAAGGCGCTCACCCTCTATGTGTTTTCCATGGAAAACTGGCAGAGACCTAAAAAAGAAGTCAGCGCCCTGATGGAGCTTTTAGTCCTTTACCTTAAAAGTGAAATGCGCAAATTCGCAAAGGATAATGTGGTATTCAGGGCCATAGGAGACCTTGAGAAATTCCCGGTAACCATTCAAAAAATGCTGAAGGAATTTGAAAAGATAACTGCCAAAAACACCGGACTAATGCTGACAGGCGCCTTGAGCTACAGCGGAAGAGAAGAGATTATGAAGGCGGTTAAAAAAATGCTTGAAACTGGGATCGGGCCGGAAGAAATCAACGAAAAAAGCATTGAGAATTATCTGTACACGGCAGGGATCCCCGACCCTGATCTGATAATACGCACCAGCGGCGAGATGAGATTAAGCAACTTCCTGCTCTGGCAGGCGGCGTATTCTGAATTTTATTTTACTGAAACGCTCTGGCCTGACTTTGGAAAGAAAGAATTTCTGTCAGCAGTCATGGAATACAATAAAAGAGAAAGGAGATTCGGCACAGTTCCGAGTAAAAAGTAACTGGATTTGAAAAACGCAGGAAGACTTACCACAGCAGCAATTGTTCTGCCTCCCCTGATTGCTTATATTTATTTTCTGCCGCCGTTTCCTTTCTTCTTAGCGCTTCTGGCAGCAGTAAATATTCTTGCACTGCGTGAATTCTATATTATGTACAAAGTGCCGGATAAACTTTACATCCCCGGACTATTAACCGGATGCGTGTTGTTTTATATATCATGCAGACATCCCGCATATTTCCCGGACGGAATTTTTATCAGCCTGTTTTTATTATTGGTGATAAGGCTTTTTTTATGGAAAGCCCCTTCAGGATGCATGTCTGAGATCGGCCCGCTCGGGGTTGGTTTTTTTTATGTTTCATTTCTCAGCTTTCAATGGTTTTTAAGAGGAGAGCCTTCAGGCTTAGCGTATATCTTCATGCTTTATGCCTCGGTATGGCTTGCAGACAGCCTGGCTTACTATATCGGGAAACATTTTGGAAAACATAAACTCTATCCTGCCATAAGCCCTAAGAAAACAATTGAAGGCGCCTTTGCATGTGTGCTGGGAGGAGCTGTTGGGGCAGTTATTATAAAACTTTTTTTCGGCCTCCATATTTTTACCATTCCCGGAGCCGCGGCTGCCGGCGCGCTCCTCGGTATAGCTTCAATGACCGGCGATTTAATAGAGTCAATGTTTAAGCGGGATGCAGGAGTAAAAGACTCGGGCAGTTTAATCCCGGGACACGGCGGCATACTTGATAAGATTGACGGCTTTCTTATTGCAGGGCCTGTCCTTTATATCCTGCTGAGGATTATATAAGCAGACAATGCGAAAAAAAATAATCTCCATATTAGGCTCAACCGGCTCCATCGGCAAAAACACCCTCAGGGTTGTCAGCCGCTATCCTGAAAGGTTCAAGGTCGCAGGCCTTGCCGCAGGCAGCAATATCAGGGCGCTGGAATCGCAGATACGCATTTTTAAACCCGAGGTTGCCGCCGTCTCTGATGAATTTGCCGCAGAAATGCTCAGAAAGAAAAATCTTCCATCAAAAATTTTAAGCGGCGTGCAGGGACTGATGGAGGTTGCCACCCTGAGGCGCGTTGATACTGTCGTCTCCGCCATATCAGGTTCAACCGGTCTTATGCCTACGTTTGCCGCCATAAAGGCAGGAAAGGATATAGCGCTTGCCACAAAAGAAATCCTTGTAATGGCGGGTGAAATCATCATGGCAGAGGCATCAAAAAGAGGGGTCAGGATAATCCCTGTGGACAGCGAGCACAGCGCCGTATTTCAGTGCATTGACGCCAGAAACCATAAAGAAATAAAACGCATAATACTGACTGCCTCCGGCGGGCCGTTTCTCCGGAAAAACATCTCAGAATTAAAGACCGTTACTCCGCGGGAGGCATTAAAACACCCCAACTGGTTTATGGGGAAAAAAATTACAATAGACTCAGCAACACTTATGAACAAGGGGCTTGAGGTGATTGAGGCATATCATCTGTTCAACCTGCCGGTTCATAAAATAGACGTTATTCTTCATCCTCAGAGCATAATCCATTCTATGGTAGAATTTATTGATGGAAGCATCATGGCGCAGATGTCGGTTCCTGATATGAAAGGACCGATATGTCATGCCCTGTCATATCCTGAGAGGCTGAACAATGTGCTTCCTTCTCTCAATATGGCAAAAGTCGGGGAACTCTCTTTTGAAAAACCTGACAGAAAGAGATTCCCATGCCTGCAGCTTGCATACAATGCGCTTAAAACCGGAGGAACCATGCCTGCAGTGCTTAATGCAGCCAATGAAGAAGCAGTAGATGCATTCTTAAGCAAAACAATACCCTTTACGAAAATTTATGACACAGTTGCAGGGACAATGAAAAAACACAAAACTTTAAAATGCAAAAAGATTGAAGACGTCATCATGGCGTCTGAATGGGCAAAGAAAAAGGCAAAGGAGCAGATAAAGCATATTGCGTTATAGCGCTTGCCTGCCGGTAGGCAGGTTCATAGCGTTATAGCGTAAAAATCCCCCCTGCCCCCCTTTAAGGGGGGGGAGAAGGGGGTTGGTATAGAGAGGGAATAAAATGACATTTTTCTGGGCAATAGTACTTTTAGGCACTTTGATATTTGTACATGAACTCGGGCATTTTATCTTTGCAAAACTCAGCAGGATACGGGTGCTGAAGTTCTCGCTGGGCTTTGGCCCAAGGCTCTTCGGCAAAAAACTCGGAGATACTGAGTACATGATCTCTGCCGTACCCCTCGGAGGTTATGTGAAAATGCTCGGTGAAGAGCCGGGAGAAACATTAAAAGAAGCAGACAAGGCAGAGGCCTTTAACCATCAGCCTGTGAAAAAAAGACTGGGGGTTGTGCTTGCAGGTCCTGTATTTAACCTGTTTTTTGCCGTATTGCTTTTTGCCGTTATGTTTTCAGTTGGAATGCCTGTATTAATTCCTGAGGTTGGAGAAACAGTAAAAAACTCTCCGTCTGAAAAGGCAGGCCTCATCAAGGGGGATGCCATATTCCGGATAAATGACAGCAACGTAACGCAGTGGGCAGAACTCAGCGATGTTATCCATAAAAGTCCCAACAAAAAAATAACCCTCATGATAAAAAGGGCTGACAGAGTTATTTCAATTGATGTAGTGCCTGAGATAAAAAAGGCTCCTAATATCTTTGGCGAAGAGGAGGAAATAGGACTAATAGGCATTGCGCCCTCAGGCAAAACATTTACCAAGAGAGAGCCTCTGCCTCAGGCCGCTGTAATGGCAGTGCAGAAAACATGGGATATAATAGAGCTTACGGTAATCGGAATCGTCAAACTTTTTCAGAGAGTCATACCTGCCGATAGTATAGGCGGCCCGATACTAATACTTCAGATGGCAGGGAAGCAGGCTTCTGCTGGCTTTCTTGATTTCTTTTTATTCATGGCAATTATAAGCATAAACTTGGGAGTCCTGAACCTGCTTCCGATACCGGTGCTTGACGGAGGGCACATGCTTTTCCTGTCAATAGAGGCTTTGAGGGGCAAGCCTTTAAAAGAAAATACAATGATGATTGCACAAAAGGCAGGGATTTTTATCATAATTTCACTGATGGCCTTTGCCCTTTATAATGATCTCTTGAGGCTTTTTACGGGTAAGATGCCGTGAAATCAGACACAGCCAATAAAAAGCCTGCATCAATCAAAAGACTGACCTCAGCAGGCGGGGTCATATTCAGAAAAAGAAATGACGGCATTGACATAGCGCTTGTTGCCGTGAATCCCGTTAAGAGGCTTCTTTCTGCCGGGGTAAAAAACCGTTGGTGCCTGCCGAAGGGCATCATTGATAAAAATGAGAGTGAAGAGCTGACAGCGGTAAGAGAAGTGCGGGAGGAGACCGGCCTTAGCGGAGAAATCATCGGTAAGATAGGCTCTATTTCCTACTGGTATTTTTTAACGGATGAAAATGCAAGACTTAATAAAACAGTGCATTTTTATCTCATGAAGTATGCCTCTGGCAACACTGCAAACCACGACCACGAGGTGGATGATGCACGGTGGTTTCCGGCAAATGAGGCCTTGGAGAAATTAACCTACAAGGGAGAACGGGAAATACTGCAAAAGGCGATAAAACTAATAGAAACAAGGTTAGGGGTTAGGGGTTAGGGGTTATAATAAACCAAGGAGTAAACATAAGAATGAACATTGCAGAAAAATTGATTTCATCTCATCTTGTTTCAGGCGTTATGAAACCGGGGCAGGAGATAGCAATTTCCATAGACCAGACGCTCACGCAGGACGCCACCGGCACCATGGCATATCTTGAGTTTGAGGCCTTAGGCCTTCCAAAGGTAAAGACAAAACTTTCGGTGAGCTATGTGGACCACAACACCCTTCAGACAGGGTTTGAAAACGCAGACGACCACAGATTTCTGCAGTCAATAGCAGGCCGGTACGGACTTTATTTTTCAAAGCCCGGCAACGGCATCTGTCATCAGGTGCATCTTGAGAGGTTTGCAAAACCCGGTCAGACGCTTCTCGGCTCTGACAGCCATACGCCAAATGCCGGAGCGCTCGGCATGCTCGCAATCGGCGCTGGCGGACTCAGCGTTGCAATGGCAATGGCAGGAGAGCCTTTTTACATGGTCCTGCCCAAAATAGTCCGTATTAATTTAAATAAAAGACTTTCAAAATATACAACTGCAAAAGACATAATACTTGAGGTATTAAAAAGACTCACAGTCAAGGGCGGCGTCGGAAAGATAATTGAATATTCTGGAAGCGGATTAAAACACCTCACCGTGCCGGAAAGGGCGACAATAACCAACATGGGCGCCGAGCTTGGCGCAACATCCTCCCTATTCCCATCGGATGAACAGACAAAGACATTCCTCATGGCACAGCAGCGCACAAAGGACTGGAAGGCATTAATGCCCGATCCTGATGCGGGCTATGATGAAGAACTAAACATAGAACTTGATAAAATAGAGCCGCTTATCGCAGTCCCTTCAAGCCCTGACAATGTTATGACTGTTAAAGAAATTGCAGGCCTGCCTGTCCGGCAGGTCTGTATAGGAAGCTGTGTAAATTCCTCTCTCATGGACCTTATGCTTGCCGCTAAGATTCTTAAAGGCAAGACAATCCACCCTGATGTAAGCCTTACGATAAGCCCGGGCTCAAGACAGGTCTTTTTGATGATTTCAAAAAATGGAGCCCTGACCGACCTCATAGCTTCAGGCGCAAGACTGCTTGAATGCGCCTGCGGCCCCTGCATTGGTATGGGGCAGGCTCCGCCGAATGATGCCGTATCGCTCAGGACATTTAACAGGAATTTCCCAAGCAGAAGCGGCACCAAAAATGACAAAGTTTATTTATGCAGTCCGGTTACAGCCGCAGTGTCGGCAATTACCGGCAAGCTGACAAATCCAAAAGACTATTTTCAAGGGTTCAAGGGTTCAAGGGTTCAAGGGTTCAAGGTCAATCTTCCTAAAAAATTCATCATAGATGATTCAATGATAATCCCGCCTTTAAAAAAACCTGAGAAGGTCGTCATCCAGAGAGGACCTAACATAAAACCCCTCCCCGTAAGAGGCGCTCTTGAGGAGTCTTTGAAGGTCCAGGTCTTATTAAAAGCAGGGGATAATATAACCACTGACGACATAATGCCGGCAGGCTCAAAAATTCTTTCTTTAAGGTCCAATATCCCGGCCATTTCAGAGTATGTGTTTTCAAGGATAGACCCAACATTTCCTTCAAGGGCCAAGGTAGCAGGCGGCAGTGTAGTGCTTGGCGGGATGAATTACGGGCAGGGCTCAAGCAGGGAACATGCAGCGCTGGCCCCGATGTACCTTGGAGTTAAGGTTGTCCTTGCAAAATCATTTGCGCGCATCCACATGGATAACCTTATAAACTTCGGCATACTTCCTTTGACAATACAGCCGGAGGTCTATGATTCAATTTTGCAGGATGACGAAGTGGAATTTCCAAACCTTGCAAAAGAGGTGAAGGAATCATCAGAGGTCACACTTGTTCATGTTAAGACAGGCAGTATTTATAAAGCGGTGCACAATCTTTCGGAACGGCAGAGAAAAATCATTCTCGCAGGCGGATTGCTGAACTTCAGAGAAGGCAAATAAAATATTGCAGACTTCCTAACATGGATTACTAACTGTTTTTTCCTCTGTCTTAGAATACAAAGGGCACTTGTCATAATTTTTATTCTTGCAATACCCGTGAAGTTGAAAAAAATTTGGCAGATGCGGGTGTTCCATTGCACTGCAAAATAATACCGCGAAATCTGACAGCTCAACCAAATCGGGACATTTCTTCATTTTAAATTGTCTCCCTTTCATCTATTGTAATAAAAATACAGCAATCGTTTAAGCAATATTAATGCTAAATATTAAAAGAGGATTTTTATTTAATAAAATCAATTAAATAAGCGGTCCTCAGGAAGGAGATAAATATTTAAATGGGTGCGACATTTGTTGACAAATTTCAGGTTATAGCAAAAAAAGTTGCAGGCAGTATAATTTCTTAATGCCTAATTATAAAGCTCAAATGCCAAATGAAGATTAGAGTTCAGGATTTGATATTTGGATTTTGGAATTTGACATTATCTCAGTTTTATCCCGTTGCTTCCCTGATTGACTCTGCGGTTATTTGGACAAGACTTTTTAGCTCCTGATTTGAGATGCTTAATGGCGGCATCAGAACAATGATATTTCCAAGCGGCCTTATGATAAGTCCCTTTCCACTTGCAATACAGCAGACCTTCCAGCCGATTTTTTCCTCAATCTTATACGGCTCTTTTGTTTTTTTGTTCTTCACAAGCTCTATCCCAACCATAAAACCTTTTTGCCTTACATCTCCGACCTGGGGAAAATCAGATATTTCTGCAAGTTCTTTTTTCAAAATCTCAACCTTCCTCTGCATCTTTTGCATTGTCTTTTCTTTTTTGAAAATTTCAAGATTTGCAAGGGCAGCGGAGCATGCAAGCTGGTTTCCGGTATAAGTA
>JACRGX010000048.1 GCA_016212185.1 Nitrospirota bacterium | reverse complement strand
CGAGCGTTTTGATGGTTGATAATGACGGCAAGGTTCTGAATATAGATGGTTTCTATATTTTAGATGTGCAAAATGATAAGCTTGTGGTCGGCCCGTCCAAAGAACAAAAAGAAGATTTCAATAATAAAGGGATACCGCCGTCTGCGGTTGTGGAGGACATAACGGGCAATGTAACGACGATAAGTCCGCAGACAGAACAAAAAATAAAAGCCCATGATATTGATCCAGCAAGACTGCTCAATCTGCAGCAATTCATTAATAAAGTAGGAGGGGGTGAAAGATAATGTTGAGAAAGTTAATTAAACGAATATCAACAGCATTACTTACTGCTTTCCTAATATGCAGTATGAGTTCTTTTGCTTATGCTTATAATGTTTGGTTTACCTATGGCGAAGATTACCTGCCGTATACTATTAATGTGCTTCCAGCTTCAAATCCTTATTCTCCTTATGATTCATACATGGCGGACAGATGGAATAATTATTCTGATATTTTTATGGAGTGGACGACCCGTTATACTGCTGTGTTTAATAATGGCAGAAATGATCAGGTAGATCCTTTTTTAACTAATAGCGAATATAATTCCTACTTTGATACGTCTGGCGGCTGGGGAACAGGGGCAGCAGTAACCTATCGGGAGTGTCAGATAGTCATGGGAATTTGTGCATGGATTACTCAATATTCTGATATTGCGTATAATGATGATGTTTCGTGGACTACCAGTGAAACAGGGAGCGGGCAGTTATTTCAAGGATCTGCACTTCATGAACTGGGACACGCCATTGGTCTCGCCCATAATTTTGATGATATGAGCGTAATGAACTATTACCACCCTAAAGTGTTAGACGACCACCTCATGCCGGATGATGTGAGATATGTTTATGACACATTCCCCGGCAAAGCTAAAACGGTTACTGACATGGGGGTGTGGTCATATAGTTCAAATGGTTACCAATCTTATGCTTCTGCCACAGCGACCCCAGCGAACGTAAATCAAGGGGGAAGTATTGAAGTTGACGGTATATATGTAGGTAATCTTAGTAATGAAAGCCAATCTGGCGCTGTTGTCAAGTTTTATTTATCAACAAACACTACGATAACTACTCTTGATACATATATCGGGCAAGTATCGTTTGGTTTGTGGGCTCGGGCAATTGGCGGGGTATACAACAACCTTAATTTCAGCATACCGAGCAGTACTGCGCCCGGAAGTTATTATGTCGGGATGATCGTTTATGCAAACGGAACATCTGTGGACAGCATTTCTTTTAATAACACGGCGTATCTTGAGTCAACAATTACAGTTGCTGATGCTGCCCCACCAACACCAAACCCAATGACATGGTCTACAGAACCATACGAGACAAGTACATCTTCAATCTCTATGGCAGCTACAACTGCCTCTGATACATCAACTCCAATAAGTTACTATTTTGATTATTACTCAAGCCCGACCGGCGGAACCGGGGGTATAAATTCTGGTTGGCAGAGCAGCACGTCATATATTAATTCTGGTCTTCAGACGAACCATCAATATGGGTATCAGGTAAAAGCAGCAGATAACGCTGGCAATGAAACAGGATATTCAGCTATAAGTTATGATTACACAGACATAGTAACGCCGTCTGGAATTACCTTTGGCGCTATTACAAATAATAGTATTCAGGCAATGTCAAGCAATACTCCGCCGGGGCTTACCAGAGGCAGTTCGGGATTGATAATATATAACATATCTAACAGCTCCGATTCTGGCTGGAAGCAGAATAACAATTACTGGACCAGCGGTTCATTATCAGTTAATACGCGATATGGATTTTATGCCAAGGCGAGAAATGGTGATGCAGATGAAACACCATCAAGCAGCACTTATTATCGCTATACATTGGCTAATACCCCCGGAGTTTCCTCTTTCTCCAATGTGACACAGACAAGTATTAAGGCAAATTGGACCGTTAATGGTAATCCCTCAAGTACGGAATATTATGCTGAAAATACAACTATGGGAACAAATTCAGGATGGGAAAAAAGCACATATTGGAATAACACAGGGCTTACTTGCGGGACATCATATAATTATCGTGTTAAGGCAAAAAATGGCGATGGGGTTGAGACAGAATGGACTAATCTCGGTCCCCAGAGCACCTTAGCATGTGCTACTGATATCACCGTAACCACCGCGCCATCTGGCGGACAGATTACAGTTGATGGAACCAATTACACAGCGCCTCAGACATTCATCTGGGTATCAGGCTCAAGCCATGCGATAGGAGTGTCATCTCCTCAGAGCGGAGGCACAGGAATACAATATGTCTACTCCTCATGGAGTGATGAAGGGGCACAGAGCCATACGATAACAGCCCCGTTTTCTGCAGCGACATACACGGCAAACTTTACAACGCAGTATCAGTTGACGACAACTGCAGACCCTGCAGCAGGCGGAAGCGTAAGCCCGAATTGTCCAACAGGATGCTGGTATAACAGTGGGGCGTCGGTGCCAGTAACAGCAACAGCAAACGCCGGTTATACATTCACAGGCTGGTCTGGGGCCTGTTCAGGCACAGGGACCTGCACAGTGACAATGACATCTGCAAAGAGCGTAACTGCAAGCTTTTGTCAATATCAGACTTGGTATAAGGATGGAGATAATGATTTTTATTCTGATGGAACAACTACGGAATCATGTACAAGACCTGCAGGTTATAAAGAACCCGGTGAATTAGTAGCAACCTCAGGTGACTGTGATGACAATGATGCCAATGTTCATCCCGGAGCTGATGATTCCAACTGCAACGCTATTGACGAAAATTGTGATGGAACGCCTGATGATGGTTTTGTGCCAACACCGACCACCTGTGGCCTTGGTGTTTGTTCCTCAACAGGAGAATTAATCTGTGTAAACGGAGTAGCACAAGATAACTGTATTCCAGGACAGCCACAGGCCGAAGGACCTCCCAGCGACCCAACCTGTAGTGATACACTTGATAATGATTGTGACAGTTTGACAGACAATGCTGACCCTGACTGTGTGATTTTATGCACAGACAATGACAGTGATGGCTATGCGTTAGAGGGAGGAGACTGTGGATTGGTAGACTGTGATGATACCAATGCAGCAGTCAACCCAGGCGCAACTGAAATCTGTGACGGCTTGGATAATGACTGCGATGGTCAGATAGATGAAGGTTGCATCCCTGACCTCATCATCTCCGCTCTGTCAGCCCCATCAACAGCAGGGGCTGGTCAGACTGTAACCGTTCATGAGAGGACAAAGAATAATGGTACAGGCACAGCAGGCGCTTCAACTACCAAATTCTATCTTTCTACTGACAACAGATATAATCAAGGAGATACCGAGCTTGGAATGAGGACAGTAGCTTCTCTTACAGGAGGAGCCTCAAGCAAAGGGAGAACCCAAATAACTATTCCTTCAGGCACAATTGCCGGCAATTATTATATCATAGGAAGGGCAGATGCAGGTGGTGTTGTTGCTGAAAGTAATGAGAAGAATAATACGAAGGCAACAGCAATAACTATAACAAGTCCGTAGGCGTATTAAAAGAAAGTTAATCCTGAATAAGTCGGGACAAAGTTTAAAGTTGAAGGATTAGAGGGGCGGGAGAAATCCCGCCCCTCTAATCCTTACGTTGAACATTTAAACAACTTTGAACAATCTTGAACTTTGTATCTATTCTCTGTTTATCTTTGCATAATATTCCATCTCAAGCAGTCTTCTTTTAATATCTATGCCCGGGGAATATCCGCCGATGGAGCCGTCTGCTTCAATGACCCTGTGGCAGGGCAGGATGATGGGGAGAGGGTTTCTTGAGAGCGCCCGGCCTACCGCCCTTACTGCCGCAGGACTATTGATTTTTTCAGCAACCCATTTGTAAGAACGCGTCTCACCAAACGGAATTTCCCGCAGGCAGTTCCAGACCTTTTTATCAAAGTCAGTAGCTTTAAGAAAATTTATTTTTTGACCGAATGTTACATTTATACCCTTAAAGTAATTTCTCAGGTCTTTTTTCAGGCTTTCAGGCGCTGAATTTTTTGCAAGTGCGGTCTGGACAGGTTTTTTAAATGAGACTCCTGTAAGAAATTCACCGGAGAATATCAAATACAGCGTGCCGAATGGACTTTCAAAGACGTCATAATATGTATGAGATTTTCTTTTCGTCATAACTAAAGAAATTTATTGACAGTTCAAATTGTTCAATATGGTTCAAATCGTTCAAGCCGTTCAATCTTGAACAATATTAAACGATTTAAACAATTTTGAACGTCTTTAATAATTCTTGAACTACTTAAACAATGTTGAACGTCTTTAATTGTCACGCCGACTTGACCCTGTTCACCTCTATAACACCGCTGACCTGCGGTATCTGTTTAAGAATATCGTTAAGCTGGTTTTTATCCTTGACCTCAAGAATGAAATTCAGACTGGCCTGTTTATTGTATGATACAGAATCAATGCGGTGAATGTTTATATTCGCCGCCGAGATGATAGCGCTTACCTCGGCAAGTACCCCGGGCTGGTCCATGGTATACACGCTTATTTTGACAGAATATGTGGCGTCACCGCCTGTCATCCAGTCCACATCCAGCAGGCGGTCCTTATCAACTGCCATGACTTCAAGATTGGGGCAGTCTGCCGTATGGATGGAAACTCCCCGTCCTCTTGTCACAAAGCCTTTGACCTTTTCACCGGGAAGCGGGTAACAGCATTTTGAGCGGTGGAACATTATTTCATCAACGCCTTTAATCTTTATTCCTTTTTCTTCGGTTTCTTTTTTTAACTCTTTTTTTGCCGGGTGTTTTTCTGTTTTTTCAGCCTCAGGAAGCAATTTGTTCACAATCTGATACGGAGAGAGTTTTCCATAGCCGATTGCAAGCAGGAGGTCCTCAAGCGCAGTAAACTTGAATAATTTGGCGGCGTCCAGGACTTCTTTTGACTTTATCAATGAAGGACTGAGGTCATGTTTTCTAAGCTCTCTTTCCAAAAGCTCCCTGCCGACTGCCTCGCCTTTTTCCCTCTCTTCAGCTTTTATCCACTGCTTAATCCTTGTCTTGGCCCTTGTTGTCTTTACGAATTTGAGCCAGTCTTTGCTCGGATGATGTCCTGGCGAGGTTATTATCTCTACGGTATCTCCGTTTTTCAGGGTATATCTGAGAGGAACGATCTTACCGTTTACTTTGGCACCTGTGCACTGATGCCCGATTTGAGTATGGATGCTGTAGGCCAGGTCCAGCGGCGTTGAATCATAAGGCAGTTCCATGACATCGCCCTTTGGAGTAAAAACGTATACAACGTCCGGGAAAATGTTGCCCTTTACCGTTTCAAGAAATTCTTTTGCATCCGGCATGTCCTTCTGCGCCTGCACAATATCCCTGAGCCATGAGAAATATTTATCGTCTTTTTCCTTTATGGGCTTTTGTTCTTTGTATTTCCAGTGTGCGGCAATACCTTCCCGCGCTATCCGGTCCATTTCCTCAGTCCTTATCTGAAGTTCAATCTTTTCGCCCTTGGGACCGACGACTGTTGTATGCAGGGACTGATAAAGGTTGGATTTGGGCGCACCGATGAAATCCTTAAACCTGCCGGGGACCGGCGTCCACATGGAATGAATAAGCCCCAGTATACCGTAACAATTTGTCTGTGTATTTGTGATTATTCTAAGCGCATTGACATCATAGACCTGCTCAAAGGGAATCCGCTGTTTTTGCATTTTCTGGTAAATGCCGTAGTAGTGCTTAATCCTTCCGAAGACCCTTGCGGGAATCTCAGCCTCTGCAAGCGTCTTCTCAATTATATTTATGCCTTCACTTAAATATTCTTCCTGCTCCTCTTTTCTTTTTGCAACCTTACTGCTTAAGTCATTATAGATTTCAGGCATGATGTGTTTAAAACCCAGGTCTTCAAACTCGGTCTTCAGCCAGCCGATACCGAGCCGGTTTGCAAGGGGCGCATAAATATCCATTGTTTCCTGCGCTATTTTTTCCCGTTTTGTCTCATGGAGGTATTCCAGTGTGCGCATGTTGTGCAGCCTGTCGGCGAATTTAATCAGCATCACCCTGATATCTTTTGCCATTGCCAGAAACATCTTTCTGAAATTTTCGGCAAGGGCTTCCTCGCTGGTCCTGAATTCCATCCTGCTTAATTTCGTTAGGGATTCAACAAGGAAGGCTACATCTTTGCCGAAAAGCCCTTTTATGTCTTCAGCCGTTACAGCAGTGTCCTCAATGGTATCGTGCAGAAGCCCTGCCGCAATGGTTGTGCTGTCCATGCGCATATCCGTAAGAATCGCGGCGACTGCGAGGGGATGTTCAATATAAGGAGAGCCTTCCACCCTTTTTTGCTTTTGATGCGCTTCGCTGGAAAAGGCATAAGCCCTGCGGAACAGGTCAAAATTTGCCTCAGGGTTGTAGGAAAAGACCCTGTCAACAAGGGCGTCAATGGTGTTTATTTCCTTCAGCACAGGCATGTGTTTATTATACTACTAAAATAAAAAGAGGGAAAATTTAAATTTTAAAATGGACCGTTGATTTACTTATGCAGGTCTTACATCTCAATTCTTGTGATGACGCCGTGGAGTTTGTGGGAGGGGAATTTGTAGAACTGTACAAACGGAGGGGTTAATCTCTTGAATACTGAAAAAATCTTCCAGTGGGGGCTTTTTGTCACAATATCCTCAATGCCGTAGAAGATGGTCTTTTCCTCTATGCCCGCCTCTCTTAAAATCTCTTCTACATCAACTACCTCAAGATATCCAAACTGTATTTCAAACACCCTGAGGTTTTTTGTAATGTCCTCTTTAAAGTACCCGGTGACGCCGAAGGGATCGTCCCTCTTGATTATTGAGACAAAGATGCTGTTTTCATATACAATGCCGTGATAAAACATTGTCTGCGTGATGTAAAACGGAATTTCCTTTATATTTCTTATGAGGAACAATGCAGTGCCTTTGATTTTTTCCGTTGCGGCATATACCCTGTTGAATTTAAGAAGGAATTCATCAAACGGCATAAACTTCATCATCTTATACAGCCTTCTCTGTCCGCGTGTATAAAGCAGTATGGTAAGAAACGGAATTAGGGCTATGATAAGCGACCAGTAGCCGCCGTGAGGTATTTTGTAGAAGTTTGCAGTCAGATATGCAAGGTCCACGATTGTAACGAGAATGGAAATGGCTGTCAGCCCCAAATTTTTTTTCTGAAAAAATATCCAGGTCATCATTATGCCGGTCAGAGTCATGGTCCCTGTGACGGCCAAGCCGTAGGCCGCTGCAAGGCGGCTGGACTCTTTGAATTCGCTCATAATAAATAAGACGGATAATAGGAGGAACCAGTTGACAATGCCTATGTATATTTGTGTCCTGAGTTCAGCGGATGTGTAGTCAACTTTAAACATCGGCATAATGCGCGTTGCAATTCCCTGATAGACGATGGAGAACATTCCGCTTATCATGGCCTGAGATGCAATTATGGTTGCGGCTATGCTGAGGATGAGAAACGGGATGTAAAAACTGCGCGCCTGATGGAATATCATTCCAAAAAGCACATTTTTAGTCTCAGGATGCTCAATGAGAAATGCGCCTTGTCCGAGATAATTAAGTAAAAGGGCGGCAAATACAAAGTACCACGCCCTTAGAATGGGCTGACGTCCAAGATGTCCCATGTCGGCATAGAGCGCCTCGCCGCCTGTTGCGCAGAGTATGACCTCTGAGAGCACAAAAAAGCCCGCTATGCCGTTTTCATGGAGGAACTTAAATGCATAATACGGATTGACAGCCTTAGTCACTGAAGGGGCATGAATTATTGACGCCAGTCCTGATACTGCCAGTGTCGCAAACCACACTACCATCAGGGGTCCGAATGCGCGCGCAACTTTTTCAGTTCCTTTTTTTTGAAAAGCAAATAAAACTATTGCAATTCCTGCCGCAATAATCACAAGGGACTGCTGGGGCGTGGTTTCAAATCCCGGTATCAGGAGCAAGCCTTCAACTGCGCTGAGTATGCTTATGGATGGTGTAATTACGCCGTCGCCGATAAGAAGGGATACGCCTATGAAAGAGAGCAGGGTAACGAAGCTTAGCTGCCGGCCTGATTTAAGGAATGGAACCAGTATTTCCTTTAAAACAATGGTACCGCCTTCGCCTTTTTTGCCGAGGCTCATTGCAAGCCACGCATATTCTATTGTAACAAGTATCATCAGGGTCCAGACAATGAGTGAGAGGACGCCGATGATGTTGGTTTCTGTAGGTTTTGTCAGGAGGAAGATAACGGTAATGGTGTATATGGGGCTTGTCCCGATGTCGCCAAAGACAAGACCCAATGATTTTATGATTCCTTTTATGGGTGATTCTTTCTCAATCATGTGCTGGGTCTGACCGCCTTAAGGTTAAGCTGAAGAATCCTGCTGCTGTTCCATTCATTTATGCATGGAACAAAAGCGGCGTCAAGGGTATAAGAATCTTCAATCTTCTCCAGCAATTCAGACATATTAAAACCTATTGTATCCATGCTCAGGCTTTTTTGCTTTAACCTCATCTTCAAATGGCTGTTGCCGACTACCCTCGGGTCAACGGCCTCAAGGCCCTTTACCCCAAGCAGCGGCGCCTCGTTTGCAGAGCCAAAGGGCTCAAGCATGCCGAGTTCCCGGACAAGATTAAAGGTTACCTCAAAGAGGTCTACCGCTGCATCTATTTCAAGGACCGGCGTCAGCGCATCATCATTAAGGTCTCTCTCCACTATGGAATTCATCTGGTTTTTAAATGCAGGTAAGTTTTCCGTAAGAATTTTGACCCCTGCCGCCTGACTGTGTCCTCCAAAAGCAAGGAGCAGTCCTGCACATTCGGCAATGCCATTATAAATATGAAAAGGAGGGATGCTCCTGGCCGAGCCTTTTGCAGCAGCGCCGTCAACGGAGAAAACAAATGCGGGTCTGTAAAACTCTTCAACGAGCCTTGATGCAACAATGCCCAATACTCCCTGATGCCAGGCCGGCGAATAAAGCACTATCGCATTGCCGGGGTTCCCGGCATCTATCATGCTGACCGCTGATTTATAGACCTCCTCTTCAACCCTCTGCCGGTCCTTGTTTTGGGTTCCAAGGAAGGCTGCTATGCCCTTTGCTTTTGCCTCATCCGTTGTCAGGAAAAGTTCTACGACTTCACTTGCATCGCCGAGCCTTCCGGCGGCATTAATCCGGGGGATTATTGTGTAGGAAAGTGTTCCGGACTTAAGCTCTTTGCCGTTGTTAATGCCTGCGGCTTCTATTAAGGCGTGTATTCCCGTCCGGCAGTTTCTGCTGTTAAGTTCTTTAAGCCCATAAGCTGCCAGAACTCTGTTTTCACCTGTCAGAGGGACTGAATCCGCAATGGTTCCAATTGTGACAAGGTCAAGGAAGGATGAAGGTTGAAGGTTGAGGGATGAAGGTTGAGTTAAAGCCTGCACTAATTTATAGACGACGCCAACGCCTGCAAGATGCTTAAAAGGGTATGTTGAATCTATTCTGTGAGGATTTATAACTGCAAGCGCAGGAGGCAGTTCCTGCGGCGGTTCGTGATGGTCAGTGATAATGACATCAATGCCGAGCGAATTAGCCTCTGACACCTCCTTTTTAGAGCTTATGCCGCAATCCACTGTAATGACAAGGCCGGCTCCGCACTGTGTTGCTTTTTGAATTCCAGGCATGTTGAATCCATAACCTTCTGAAAGCCTGTTAGGGATGTAATAATGGGTTTTTAAGCTTAATTCACGCAATGCGGAGACCAGAAGCGCTGTGGACGTAATCCCGTCTGCGTCATAATCACCGTGCACAAACACAGTTTCACCCTTGCCAACGGCTGTCATTATACGCTCAACCGCGATTTTCATGTCGGGCATTAAAAAGGGGTCGTGAAGGTTGTCAATGGAAGGATTAAGGAATGCTTTTATTGAATCAGGGTCTTTCAGCCCCCTGTTTATAAGAATCTGAACAAAAGCCGTAGATACGGAGGTCTTTCTTGCAAGGTATTCCAAAAAGTCCTGATTGGTCCTGTTTACCAGCCACTTTCTATGCATGATTGCCGCTGTCAGGTGTAAGGGGTAAGGCGATAGAGGAAAAACTCAACATCTCCTTACGCTTTACGCCTCACGCCTCACGTCATTTTTTAGCAAATGTCATTTTCCCTTTCCAGAGAAGCACGATAGGGCTTGCGACAAATATGGAAGAATAGGTCCCGATAACAACACCCATTATCATGGCAAGCGAAAAATCATGAAGCACCTCGCCGCCGAAGAAAAACAGGGCAATGGATGTAAGAAGAACGGTTGTTGAGGTTATAATAGTCCTTGAAAGCACTTCGTTGATGCTCAGATTCATGACCGCGACAGCCGGCTCTTTGTGTTTTGTCCTGAGATTTTCCCGTATCCTATCAAAGACAACGACCGTATCGGTAAGAGAATATCCTGCAATTGTCAGGAGCGCTGTGATAAGAATGAGGTTAATCTCTTTACCCATGACATAAAAGACGCCGAGCACTGCCAGCACATCATGAAAAGTGGCAACCGTAGCGCCGATGCCGAATCTGAACTGAAACCTGAAAGCCACGTATATCAGAATTCCTATTGTTGCAACGATTATCGCAACAAGGGCGTCTCTGCGCAGTTTTCCGCCGACTTTGGGACCGATCTCTGTCGTGGAGTCAATGACAAATTTATTTTGCGGAAATTTTTCCTCAAGGATGGTTACTACCTTCCCGGCAAATTCGCCCATTGTAAATTCGCCTTTTTTCATTCTTACGAGTATTTTATTTTCCGTGGGCAGATCCTGCAGGTCAAAATCCTTTATCCCCTTTTCCTCAAATGCCTTTCTGATATCATGCAGAGGGATTGAATTTTCAAATTTAAGCTGAACGGAAGACCCGCCTGCGAAATCTATTCCCAGATTGGCCCCGCCCGTATAAATGCCGACCACCGCCCAGAGGCCCAAAAAGGACAGGAGGCCTGAAAATACAAATGCAATGTAACGCTTTCCCAAAAAGTCTATATTCGGTTTTTTAATTAGTTCAATCATATGCTGAGTTTTTTAACCTCTTTCTTGTTGTTTATAAGATCAAAGACAAGTTTTGTGCCGATTAAAGCGGTGTAAAGATTTATCGCCACGCCCATGCTGAGAGTCACTGCAAAGCCCTTGATCGGGCCTGTGCCAAACTGGAAGAGAACAGCCGCAGTTATCAGTGTGGTAATGTGCGAGTCAAAGATGGTCCAGAAAGCCTTGTCATAGCCTGAGTCAACTGCTGCTCTCGGTGTTTTCCCGAGCCGGAGCTCGTCTCTTATCCTCTCAAACATGAGGACATTGCTGTCCACGGCCATGCCTATGGCAAGGATTATTCCCGCTATGCCGGGAAGCGTCAGGGTGGCGTTCAGTATAGAAAGGGCGCCGAGAAGCATGATAATGTTGAGCATCAGCGCAACGTCAGCGATGAGTCCGGAGAATCTGTAATAAAATATCATAAACAATATCACTAAAAGTGAGCCTATAATGCCGGCTTTGACGCCTGCATTTATGGAATCCCTTCCGAGAGAAGGGCCTACAGTGACGTTCTGTAGCATCTTTAAGGGTGCGGGCAGAGAGCCGGACCTGAGCACAATAGCAAGGTCTTTTGCGTCATCTATGCTGAAGCGTCCTGATATCTGGGCATTGCCTCCGGCAATCTTTTCCTGTATCACAGGTGCGGAATAGACATTGTTGTCCAGAATTATTGCAAGGCGTTTTTTGACATTTGCCGCTGTGATGTCTTCAAATAATTTTGCGCCCACATCATTAAACGATATTGAGACATAAGGTTCATTCCCGAGCCTTGTATCAATATTCACCTTGGCCTCGGTCAGGGAGTCGCCTGTCATGAGCGTCTGTTTTTTCACAAGGTAAACTTTTTTGGTTACCTTTCCTGTTTCCTTATTCGTAATCCGCTCAAAAAGAATCTCATCGCCTTCGGGGATTTTTGCAGAGAACTCCTGCATCAACTTTTCTTCTTCGTCAGGCAGGATGGTTTCAGGAATCTGTGCGGCTATGCCTTCCTCGTCAAGAAGCTTGAACTCAAGAAGGGCGGTCTTGCCGATGATGTCTACGGCTCTCTGTGTGTCCTTAACTCCCGGAAGCTGTACGACGATTTCGTTAGCCCCCTGTCTTTGAATAGTGGGCTCTGCAACGCCGAACTGGTCAATCCTGTTGCGAATTGTCTCGGCCGCCTGCTCCACGGCATTTTCCTTTATTCTGTCAGCCTCTTTTGCCGGAATCTTATAGACGGCTTTCCCTTCCGAACTGTCAGACAGCGACAGGGCAGGGTAGTTGTCTTCAATAACTTTTCTTGCCTTTATGTCGGATGAAGATACGATAATATTGCTTCCGTCTTTTTTGACGTCAGCCTTAAACCCTTTCTTATCCAGGAGGTCTTTAAGGCTTACTGCAATCCTCTCCAGAGTGAGGTCCACGGCCTTGTCCCCCTCAACCTCAAAGACAAGGTGCAGTCCGCCCTGAAGGTCCAGCCCTAAGGTGATGCCTTTTTCAGGGATTATTTTTTTCAGCCATCCGGGCATTGATAAAAACAACTGCGTTGACGGAAGGAAGAATATCACGGACAGCAATGTCGTTAGTGATATTAATAATATCCGCCAGAAAAATTTCTTTTTCACTCAGCCTCCGAAATTTATAAAAAGTTTAAACAGTTCAAAATTGTTCAAGCTGTTCAATTACGCCATGCGCGTATCATTTATAAAAAGCTGGAACTCACAGCCTAATGCGCTTGCAGCCTTTCTGCAGACGATCATCCTTGACAAAAATATTTCAAAGTATTCAATGACCTGAGAGATGCCTGTATTTATCATAAGGTAAAGAATAATGGTCTTTGCCTTTGCATCAACGGCAAGCCTTGACTCTGTGGCGGCATAATTCACCCTGTCGTGGATGTCAGAGCTTACCATGGAAGGATTTCTGACCCTGCCCCTGTGCACATCAGCCTTGTCGGCAATGAGAATTGCCGCAGAAACCGGGTCGTGAACTCCGATATCTTCGCTTTCATGAATGCCTATTGCTCCCATAATCCTGATAGTATCTTCTATGCTTATGTCAAAATCACTAAGAATATCACGGCTTAAAATGGCCCCGTGCTGGTCATGATTCTGCCGCCCTAAAAAATTGCCTATATCATGAAGGTAGCCTGCCGCTTTGGCAAGCAGTACATCTTTTTCAGGGTATTGAAGCTCCTTTAATATATATCCTGCAAAATCTGAAACCTTTGCGGCATGCCGGACATTGTGTTCTGTATAGCCTATTGCCTCAAGGTATTTGTCCGCGCCTTCAATATAGAGTTTTACCTTGGCATTCTGCTTTAATTGTTCTAAATTTAATGGCAAACCGCTACTCACCTGTTCTTATGTCTGCAATGAAATTACGGTTGATTCTTATCCGAATATCTTCTTTGATGCCGATTTTTAAAACCATCCTGTCGCCGTCAACTTCCTCTATAATGCCCTCAATCCCGCCGGTGGTGATAACCTTGTCTCCCCGCTTAAGATTCTCAAGCATTTTCTTATGTTCTTTGGCCTTCTTGGACTGCGGCCGTATGAGGAGGAAGTAGAATATGACGAAAATAAAAACTAAAGGCAGAAGCGATGTAAACATTGACTCCATCCCGCCGGACTGGGCGCCGCCTGCATTTTTCGGCGCAGGAGTCAGCGCATAAACCTCGTTAGATAATAAACACGCAACGGCGTAAATACCGCAAGATAATAAATATCTAACGGGGTAAACTCTATTTTTAAACATAATCCACCTCCTATGGGTGATATTCAAATTTGATTAATATACCTTTAAAGCAGTTGTTAAATCAAGATGCAAATGAATAAAATGGGCTTGACTACCATAAGCCTGTAGTTTTATTCTTTACTCATCATGAAAAAACCCTGGGCAGGAAGATTTACCGAAAAGACCGAAAAAATAGTTGAAGGGTTCACTTCCTCCATTTCTTTTGACAAACGCCTCTGGGAGTATGATATTGACGGAAGCATCGCACATGCAAGGATGTTAGGGAAGCAAAAAATTATTTCCCGCAGGGATATGGAATTAATCATCAGAGGTCTTGATAAAATCAGGGATGAAATCAGGAATAATAAATTTAAGTTCAGAGATGAGCTTGAAGACATACACATGAATATTGAACATGCGCTCATAAATAAAATCGGCTCCGCAGGGGGCAAGCTCCATACGGCAAGAAGCCGCAATGACCAGACGGCTCTGGACCTCAGGCTTTTCATGAGGGAGGAGATAAGCGGTATCCTGAAACTTATAACAAGTTTTCAGAGAGTTTTGCTGAATATTGCAGAAAGGCATGTTGATACGCCTATGCCGGGTTATACGCACCTGCAAAGGGCTCAGCCTGTGCTTCTTTCACATCATCTGCTGGCATATCTTGAAATGCTTGAGCGGGATAAGGCGAGATTCAATGACTGCCTGAAGAGGGTTAATATACTGCCTCTTGGCTCTGCCGCGCTGGCAGGCACAACACTGCCTATTGACAGAAAATATGCGGCGGGACTTTTAAGTTTTCCTGCAATATCGGGCAACAGCATGGACGCCGTATCAGATAGGGACTTTGTGATTGAATTTCTTTCCGCATCCGGCTTGCTGATGGCGCATCTTTCACGCCTCGCTGAAGAGCTGGTGCTGTGGAGCAGTGCGGAGTTTGGTTTTATTGAACTGCCTGACGCATACTCAACAGGCTCAAGCATTATGCCGCAGAAAAAGAACCCCGACGTTCCCGAATTGATAAGGGGCAAAACAGGCAGGGTGTTTGGGAGCCTGATTGCGATGCTGACAGTTTTAAAGGGACTGCCTCTTTCATACAACCGGGACCTGCAGGAGGACAAAGAGCCTGTTTTTGACGCAACCGATACGGTTAAGTCTTGCCTTTCGGTTTTAATCAAGATGATGCCGGAAATCAAATTTAAAAAAAATGTATTAAGAAATGCGGCTGATGCCGATTTTTCAACCGCCACTGATATTGCTGAGTACCTTGTCAAAAAAGGGATTCCTTTCAGAAATGCGCATGAGACTGCGGGCAGGATTGTCAGATACTGCATCAGAAAAAACAAGATGCTTGCAGAACTAAGCTTAAAGGAATTTAAAGACTTTTCAAAATTAATAGGGAAGGATATTTTTAACTGCCTTACGGTTCAGGAATCTGTTAATAAAAAAACTTCATACGGCGGAACTTCAAAAAAGAATGTGCTGGCCGCTTTTAAAAAATTTAAAAAACTATTAAAATAGTGTTATACTGACGGCGAAGGACGGGATTTACCGAATAACTTCTCCCGAGGGAATCTTGAAAAATAAAAAATTATTTTTTATTTCGTATATACTGATTTCCTTTTTTCTTTCCGCTTGCGGCAGGATGGCCGACCCTGCTCCGTTAGACCTCTACAAAAAAGATGTCCCTGTTGCAAGGAATTTAAAGGCTCTTAAAGACCAGAGCGGCATAAATCTTACTTGGGAACTGCCTGATGACAGGGAATTTTCCAGAAAGGCAATAAAAGGTTTTGTAGTCTTCAGGGCGGATGTCCCGAAGGATGTTACGATAGAGAAATGCGAATGTGAATACAGGTCGGTTGATTTTATCGTCATAGGCAAGGGCAATACTTTTAAATTTTCCGATAAAGGCGCATTAAAGGCGCAGACATATGCATATAAAGTTATTGTCATGGACAAAAATAACAGGATGAGCAGGGATTCTGATATTATCGTTGTGCCTGGTGAAAAGCCTGCGTCTGAAAAAAGCAAGGCGGCCGCGCCAAAATCTCCTTCGGGGCTTACTGCTGTTTATACGCATAAAAGCGTTGTAATTACATGGGATGAAGTTCCCGGTGCGGATAGTTACAGGATTTACAGGTCACTCGGCGGACGTGATGATTTCAGCATTGCCGGAGAGTCGGCTACGCCTGTATTTACCGACAGAGGCATAGAGCCTGCAAAAAAATATTATTACAAGGTTACGGCTGTCAAGGGCGCTGAGGGTCTTCCGTCAAATGTTATTGAAATTAAATCTGAGGTTTTTTGATTATGAAGAATAAGATTTTATCAATCTTTGAAGAAAGCATATCTGTCAAAGGACAGTTTATAAAAGAAAACGTTGATGCAATTGTTGAGGTGTCAAAGCTTCTTGCAGATACATTTGACAGAGGTGGCAAACTGATGCTTTTCGGCAACGGCGGAAGCGCCACAGATGCCTCCCACATTGCGGCTGAATTTGTCAACAGGTTTAAGAGAGAGCGTCCCGGGCTCCCTGCCCTGGCGCTTAATACGGATATGTCTGTTATGACCGCCATTGCAAATGATTACGATTTTTCAGAAGTTTTTGCCCGGCAGGTCAAGGCGCTTGCGCAGGAGGGCGATGTGCTTGTTGCCATAAGCACAAGCGGAAATTCACCTAATGTGCTTAAGGCTGTTGAAGCGGCAAAAAAGAAAAAATTAAAGATAATAGCTCTAACCGGCGCCAAGGGAGAGAAGCTTGCGTCAAAGGCTGATTATGCCTTCATTGTCCCCTCTACAAACACACCGAGAATTCAGGAGGTTCATATAACCCTCGGACATGTGCTCTGCCAGATGGTTGAAGAAATACTCTTTGAATCGCACAGGAAGAAGTAAAAGACCTTAACGTGTGACAGCTCTCGCCTTCCTTGCCTCAATCCAACTATAAATAAATCTTATAGGAACTATAAGATTTATTAAATTTCTTGACTGAAATTGTAAATTTATGTGAAAGTAAAATTGTATAATTACTTTCCAGATAAAGCCAAATTCCGAGTAATCGGGAGGCGGAAAGCACCAGATACCGGAGAACCGGCATGGCTGAGCTGCCTAAGAGAGAACAATAGGTAAGTTCAGCTTTTTTTGTTTTTTGTAATTCCCCCTTAGTAAAGGGGCCTGCCTGCCGGTAGGCAGGGATACAGGGGGTTGTTCCTCAAAATTATTTGTGAGTAAATACCCTTCTTTAGCAAAGAGGGGGGAGATTTTTGTAAATTAATCTTTGATTAAGAATTTTACAGAATGAGCGTAAGGATGGTATCTGAAATGTTCATAAATGGCTTTTGCTGTTTTATTATGCTGGTCTTTGGGAATGGCGAGGGCGCAGAAAGCGCCTGTATCAATGAAGACTCTCAATCAAGCGCCTCGCCGTACAGGTATTTGTCATGATGAACGGAAAGGTCGGTGTCGCGACAATCTTTTGCGATGTCAATGATTCCTGCGAGGGAACATTTTTTACCGTTGGGTTGGGCTACCTTTTTACCCGAAGGAGCAAGTTTTTTGAAAACATATAGTTTTAAGTTCATAATTTCTTTTTCCATAATCTTTATTTTATGGAGTACATCAACAGTATTTTTTAGCACGGTTTGTCTCATTTTTATACCTCCTTTTTTGTTTGAATCATTTACTCAACTTTACCATATAAATAATTTTTCTGTCAAAAGAGAGGGAGCAGGGGGCGTGTTGCAATTCCCCCTTAGTAAAGGGGGATAAGGGGGTTGT